>SMXP01000087.1 GCA_004356335.1 Alphaproteobacteria bacterium
GCTACCGTCATTATCTTCACCGGTGAAAGAGCTTTACAACCCTAGGGCCTTCTTCACTCACGCGGCATGGCTGCATCAGGCTTTCGCCCATTGTGCAAGATTCCCCACTGCTGCCTCCCGTAGGAGTCTGGGCCGTGTCTCAGTCCCAGTGTGGCTGATCATCCTCTCAGACCAGCTACGGATCGTCGCCTTGGTGAGCTTTTACCTCACCAACAAGCTAATCCGACGCGGGCTCATCCAGGGGCGATAAATCTTTCCCCCCCAATATCTCTAAAGGGAGGCGTATCCGGTATTAGCCAGAGTTTCCTTTGGTTATTCCGTACCCTTGGGTAGATTCCCACGCGTTACTCACCCGTCTGCCACTTTCCACTGGAGCAAGCTCCAGCTTCACGTTCGACTTGCATGTGTTAGGCCTGCCGCCAGCGTTCGTCCTGAGCCAGAATCAAACTCTCAAGTTGAGTTGTCCTGACTAGTCACATTTGACAGGGTCTGCATTTGCTTCGCAGCAAATGCAGGGTGTCTACGCGAACAGTCAGTATCCATATTGCCAAGGACACCGCCGCCCACGCTTCTCTTCCTCGATCCACAATGTCAAAGAGCCGCCTCGCCCGGGCTATTAATACATCCCGGCGAGACAAACCGACTCGCCCGGTAGAAACGATTCCCACCGGGTGAATTGGAAGATGTGCTGTATACGCCCGAGAAGTGCGGCTGTCAAAGGGTATTTGGCCTGATTTCTCGCCGTTTAGGGCGTCACACCCTTCCCCTTGAAGAAGCACCTCATCCAGCGCGTTTTCAGCACGTGCCAGGGTTGTTATAGTCACTCATTCAGACCCTTTTTTCTAGAGTGTTTCCGGACGGAAAACCGGGTCCACTTTTCCTGGAAACACTCTATCGTGGCGGTCCTCGGACCTGTAGTTAACCCCACACCAACCCAAATCGCGGATTCTCGAACCATGGCAAAACCGAAAATAGGACTGGCGCTCGGCGGTGGCGTGGCCAAAGGCTGGGCTCATATCGGCGTCATCCATGCCATGAAAGAAGCCGGCATTGAGCCGGATGTCATTGCCGGTACGTCGATCGGCGCCTTGGTCGGCGGCGCCTATCTGAGCGGCCATCTGGATACCCTGGAGATATGGGCGCGCGCCCTCAATAAACGCCGAATCTTGGGCTATTTAGATCTCACTATCGGGGGCAGCGGATTTATCAGCGGCGACCGGCTGGCCAAGCTCATGGGCAAATACTTCGGTCATCTGAACATTGACGATCTGGATCGCCAATTCATAGTGGTGACCACCGAACTGGCAACCGCGCATGAAATTTGGCTGCGCGAGGGGCCTCTTGTGCAAGCCATCCGAGCCTCCTATGCGCTGCCGGGGGTGTTTGCCCCGATCAAAATTAACGATCGCTGGTTGATTGACGGCTCGTTGGTCAATCCGGTGCCGGTATCTGTTTGTCGTGCCTTTGGCGCGCGGTTGGTGATTGCGGTAAACCTGCACGCGGATGCGTACGGCAAAGTCAATCTGGAAGAAGGCCAACGGCTCGAACAAGAGAACGACGACGACACCGTTCCCACAACTCTTGCCGAAACCATCAAAGCGAGCCCGCAACGCACCTTAATGAAGCAATTGTTCGGTACCGGAAAGAAAGCGCCGGGTGTCGGCACGGTCATGCTGGGTGCCTTGAACATTGTTATGGATCGATTGGGCCGATCCCGCATGGCAGGAGATCCACCCGACGTCTTGGTCGCACCCCGTGTCGGGCATATTAGTTTGCTCGACTTCGACCGGGCGGAAGAAACCATTGAGCTGGGTCGACAGGCATTCGGAAAAGCACTGCCGCGAATAGAAGAAGCGATGGCAATTTTGAGCTAGAGCGCATTACCGCCTGAGCGTTTTGCGCTCCGACTTTTTAACAAATGCATCGAACAGTCATATTTCAGCCTGACGAGATGTATTCGCGCATGGCTTGCGCTTCCATGTCGGTTTCTGCGATCCGCCATTTCACCACATCACCGATCGAAATGATGCCCTTCAAGTGACCGTCTTCAACCACCGGCAAATGGCGGATGCGACGGTCGGTCATCAGCTCCATACAATGATTGATGGTGTCGTTAAGGCGGCAGGTCACCACATCCGATGTCATATAGTCTTTGACGGGTTTTGTCAGAGCGGCCTGACCTTCTTGTGCGATCGCGTGAATAATATCACGTTCCGAAAGGACGCCGCATACGGATCCCGCCTTATCGAGAACGACTACGGCACCGATACGCTTTTCCATCAGCAGGCTTGCCGTTTCCGCAAGCTGAAGTTGCTCCTTGATCGTGTAGACTGCGGACCCTTTGGTTTTCAAAATTACGTCGACACGCATGGGGGGCTCCTCCCTGGTTTTTCCATATCGACCGGTATGTCAATTAGCCGATCGATCAGCCCACATTCATGGCGCAATTATTGCTTTTTACACGTTGGCCTGAGGTATCAGACGCGCCAAACGCCACAGGGATTACATACTCAGCCATAGGATGCCCGCAATCGGGCGCCTGCGCAAGGGTGCGCTGCCGAGGCGCCGATACGCATTAAGGTTATCTTTCGCGTTGCGGACAATTTGATGCCATACTTCAAACACGTAGATAAGCACGGTTAACAGCGTAATTCGGGTCTCCATGCCATCATGCGTAATCCGCTTTATCTCCGACAATTGAAACGTGACCTCAATCAGTGGGTTGAAGACGGCGTCGTTGATGCGGAGTCGGCGGATTACATGATGGAAACCGCCGGCCAAAAAGGCCCAAAGCGATCGATTTCCGCTTCGCTCTCCGTGCTCGGCGTTATCTTGCTGGGTTTTGCCGCAATGTCATTCATTGCAGCGAATTTTTGGGGACTCCCCAAAATCATTCAATTGGGCCTGCTCATGGGAAGTATGGCGCTGGCTTATGGCGCCAGCTGGTGGCTTATTCAAAGCGGTCACGAGGCCTTGGGTCATGCCGCCATCTTATTGGGCGTGGTTTTGTTTGGCGTCAACATCATGTTGATCGCCCAAATATACCATATCAGTTCTCATTACCCTGACGGTGTGATGCTGTGGGCTATCGGCGCTTTGCTCGCCGCGGTTTTGATTCCCTCACGTGCCGCCCTGGCGGTTGCGCTCGTGATCGCCAGCATATGGACCGGGCTTGAATCCATGGAATTTGACGTGGCGTTTCATGCCCCCTTCCTGATTTTTTGGGCGGTTGCCGCTATTGCCGCTCACGTCTTACGCTGGCGGCCCGGGTTCCACTTGTCAGCCTTAGCATTGGTTTTTTGGCTAGGCTTGAATTCGGTGCATTTGGCGGAATCTTATAATTGGGAAGCGGGCGAATTGATGTCGCTTTACGCGGTGCTTTGGCTCACGGTTTGGGCCCTCGGCGCGGTGCTTTTAACGACGTCCTATCCCTACGCCTCGACGTTACAGCAATACGGTGTTGTTTTATTCTTTGCATCCTTTTTTATTCTCCCTCTCTTGCCGGCAGAGGATATGGGCAATCTACAAAGGCCATGGGTTATGGCCGTCAGCATTTTAGTTGCAGCGTCGATTGTGATTGCTGTTGCGTCTTGGGTGCGCCAGCAGATTACGACCATTGATCTAATTGGGCTCGTGGGCGCCTCTATAATGATCGTCACCTTCCCATTCTTAAGTCAATCTGACAACAGTCTGGCGGGCACCGCTCTGCTCGCATGGCTCTATAGCGGCGCATTCTTGTTATTTTCAGTATGGGCTCTCAGTTACGGCGAGCGACACGATGATAGATTTATTATCAACGTATCGTTCATTGGGTTTGGAGCGGAAGTGCTTTACATCTATTTCAAAACATTTGGAACATTACTTCATCAATCGGCATTCTTTGCTATCGGTGGGGTTTTGCTGATTGCGTTAAGCATATTACTCGAGCGCCTACGCCAGCGCATCATTGATGACACGATGCAGCAGGTGGCGTCATGATCGCACTTCGCATTGCTTTAATCGTAATAATTCAACTTGCCTTTCTCGCTCAGATGATCGGTGAACGTGCAGCTATACTTAGAGAAGGCGCACTCATTCTGCTCAAGACCGAGCCGATAGACCCCCGTTCACTGTTCCGCGGCGATTACGTTGTATTGAACTACGAGATCAACTCGCTCGACATCGCCATTCTGGAAGGCGACGATGATTTCGAACGTCAGCAAGACATATATGTCGCCGTCGAGCAGAGCGGCGATTTTTGGAGGGCAACCGGTGCCTATTATCAATCGCCAAAAATCGTTGGAGACCAAGTCATCATCAAAGGCCGAGTGAAATCGGTTAGAGCGACACGTGGCGCATGCGAGGAAGACGACCCCTTTTGTCCTGCCGATGAGCGCCCGGTGAAATCGATGATTGTCCGCGTCGATTATGGCATTGACAGCTATTTTGTTCCCGAAGGAGACGGAAAAGCCATAGAAACAGCCATTGGCAATCAGAGTTTTGCAGGTCGTGTCGTCGTTCAAGTTGCCGTCGACGAGAATGGCACCAGTGCGATAAAGGCACTCATCCTGGATGGTGAAACTTTATACGAAGAAAATATCTTTTAGATTTGGCCGGCTCTGATCGTTGCTTAAGCATAAGCCTTGGGCGCACGATCAAAAAAGCCGAATAAAAACAATCCCGTCAAGAATCCACCAATATGTGCTTGCCACGCAACGAGCCCTGGGCTCTGCACCGCATCGAACCCGATTGTGCCGAAAAGAATATTAATCAGTACAAATACGACCGCAAAAACAATGACGCGCGGATCGAATATAGGCGACAACCGAAGATATCGATTGCCATAAAAGCCGCCCGGAACGAACATAAACCGCGCCGCACCGCCCATTAATCCGGAAATGGCCCCTGACGCGCCAACCAGAGGCATGGTTCCCGTAGGGTAAAAAATCATGTGGGTAATGGCGCCGGCCACACCGCAAATAAAATAAAATACAAAAAACCGAATTGTGGCCCTTCTTCCGGAGCCAAATCGCCGAGCGACTCCAGCACCAAAAGGCATTAACCAGAGCAAATTCAAACCAAGATGAAACCAATCCGCATGGATGAAGGTATGCGCTACAAAAGGGAGAGCCGCAGCAAAAACTGAATCCGCCACCTCAATCGCCGGTGCTGTGATGGTAGCCGCCGGTCCATCGAATAGACCCCGATACCTCGCCGGGACGAATGCCAGATAGTAAATCAGGTAATCATCCAACCTGATAGGTAGGAGTTGACGAACCCCGTGAAAACCAAACAAAAATACCAACAACCAAGTGACCGGTTGAGGCAGATTCAGAATCGGCTGTCGCTGCGAATCCATCCGTTAGCTATCCATTTAAACGACTAGACCTCCGTCCACAATTCATTGAATCAGGGAACGGGGGTCTGGATTTGTTATGGGTCGCCCATTCGAACCCAAAAACCGCGTACACTTTTTGTGAATGCGCTCTAGCACAGAACATTTGGCAGCCGTTCGCAATGGCAAACTCCCCGCTTCTTCGGCATACGAAGTAATCGATAACAACGCAAGTCCAATCTAGCGCCTGCGGTCGCCTCCGCGCAACCAAAGCACCTATGAAAAACCGGCATTTGCGGCACATATTGGGCAAAATCGGCCAGTCACCATGCAGCCGCAAGGGCTTTAAGGTGACAGGCGTCCTCGCCACCCGCCCCTCGCCCCGCCATGCCGAGTTTGGTCCCGGACCTTTGACCGGCGACATCCGTGGTTATTGGTTTGTGTACGTATCGAATGAGATCTACACGCGAAATCTGCAAAACCAATCGCACTCGCTTTGTCGCCCCAGTGCATTGTGCAATTCCCTTAAAGGGTGTCCTGCGTCCGACGTTTTAGCGCATTGGCCTACATGGCATGGAACATGCTGTGAAAAACAGCAAGACCTTCGGTTTTATAAAAAGATGGGTCGAGGTGGGACAAATGAACAGGGGAAGATCCTTTTGCTTCGCGGCAGCTTGCAGAGGGTGTCTAAGGAGGACAGTTTGAATCATCCAAACACCCAGGAGTTGTTGAAATACTGGGATGGTTTGCGCCGAGACAGGACAACGCCGTGTCGTCAGGACGTTCAGCCACAACACATAAAGAGACTATTGCCCAACATTTTTATGCTGGAACGATTCGACGAGGATCATTTGGTATTTCGTCTTGCCGGTACACGTCTCTGCGAACGATATGGCCGCGAGTTTAGGGCTCATAACTTCCTGTCACTTTGGCGCGGTGCCGACAGGTTTCGAATGCGAGATTTCCTCGATCAGGTAATCAAGAGGCCTTCACCGGGATTAATCAAATGCCGTGCCGAAACGTTAGACCGCATTACCATCGATGCCGAAATGTTGGTTCTGCCCATGATGGATTCTCAAGGCGCTATTACAAGAATACTGGGCAGCGCCTGTTCTCTAACGAATTCGGATCTTCTGAGGCACCGCAAGTTAGTGAACCAGTGGATTCTGGATCTTTCGTTTATTAGCGGGGATTATGAATTTGAGAGTTTCGATAATCGAACGCCAAGACCAACGCGCATGGGAAAACCTCATCTGAAGTTAGTTGTGTCCCGTCCCAATCCATAAACCGCGATCGATGCCAAACAAGAAACGCGTCTAGAGCACGTTGACAAAATCCGGTACCGCCTCATATTTCGTTAAGACAAAGTAAAGAAATCTGCTCCATCGGTGGCTCACCGGCACCAATCAATGAATAAAATCTGCAGGAGAAGAGACAACGGATTATTCACCTTTGGCGATTAATCTATTACCGGCGTTAATTATAAGAAAATCCGAGGCGGAGATGACGCAACGACAATCGCGACAGACTGCGGATAACGCGGCGACGAATGAATCAACAGACGCCGAGAACGATTCCTCCGATAATTATCCGTCGGGATTGGAAAAGAGGCGCCACACTCGGGTTACCCTCCACGTTCCCGTGAGATTTCTTTTGCCCGATAACATAGAAAGAGAAGGGCAATTGCTGGATATTTCCGCCGGCGGCTTAGCCATCAAAAGTACGGAAACGCCAAACATTGGGGATAACGTAATCGCCTATATCGACAATTTGGGCCGTTTTGCGGGGGCCGTCGCCAGAAGCTTCGATGGCGGCTTTGCCATCGAGATCGATAGCACGCAGCGTAAGCAAGACAGGCTGGCGGAGCAGCTTTCGCTTTACGCAAGCGGAGCGGCGCTTGATACCCCTCAAATCCGTCAACATGTCCGTGAGGCTATGAACAAAAATGCCGAATTGCGGCGGTCCGATGGCACAAAAATACAGTGCCGTATTACCGATATGTCCCTGGGTGGTCTTGCAATCGAAATTGCCGACCGGCCTCCCATTGGCGAGATCATTCAAATTGGCAATATGGAGGGTCGAGTGATCCGCCATTCCAGCTATGGCATTGGCATTGAGTTTGGCACAATCGCGCCACGGCGCCGTGGCCTAACGGACGGCATCTCTTGACCAATTGCGGTGAGTAAGAACCCTAGGGCGCATTCACAAAAAGCATGCCCCGGCGAAGGCCGGGCTGTACGCGGTTTTTGGGTTCGAATGCGCGACCAAACAAAGACTCAGAGCAGGTTAGGGATTCCATCTTTTATCAACGTGCTCTAGGTCCTGCCGATATCGCTGCCATTTCTCCACATAATGTTCCGCGGAGTAACTCAGCAGCGCTATTTCTTCATCGTTTAAATCCCGAACAATTTTACCAGGCGATCCCATGACCAACGATCCGTCAGGTATGGCTTTGCCGTTGGGAATGAGGGTATTGGCCCCGATCAGACAATGATCCCCGATTTTCGCTCCGTTAAGGACAATGCTGCCAATGCCGATCAATGAGTTATTGCCGACTTGACAACCGTGCAATACGGCGGCGTGGCCGATTGTAACGCTGGCGCCGATGGACAAAGGGTAGCCCGGATCGGTGTGCAATATGGCGCAATCCTGCACATTTGAATTTTCTCCCACTTCAATCCATTCATTGTCACCGCGCAGGACCGCTCCAAACCAGACACTCGCATTCAGCGCCAGCTTGACACGCCCCACCACAACCGCATTGGGGGCAATCCAGTAATGATCGTCCTCAGGCACTATCGGTTGGTCGTCGCCCAGCCGGTACATGACGGCTCCCTTCATATTTAGCGCAT
Organism: Alphaproteobacteria bacterium; assembly: GCA_004356335.1. GTDB lineage: Bacteria > Pseudomonadota > Alphaproteobacteria > SMXP01 > SMXP01 > SMXP01. Next base: position 8,167 of record SMXP01000087.1, read on the forward strand.
TCAGGAAAAGCATGTCCCGGCGAAGGCCGGGGTGGGCACCGGTTTTCCGTCCGAATGCGCGACAAAACAAAGACTTAGAGCACGTTAGGGATGCCATCTTTTGTCAACGTGGTCTAGGGTCTGTTGAGATTCATCGTGAATTGATGATTGCGGAGCAAGCATAAATCATGGCTTCGAAGCTTTTGTCGGTTTTGTCGCTTCGCA
>SMXP01000088.1 GCA_004356335.1 Alphaproteobacteria bacterium
AAGATCATAATCGTACTGAGTCATATACCTAGCCTAGAGCGTTTCCGAACTTAACAGAATCGCGAAAACGCTCTAAGTCCTTGTTTGGTCGCATTTTCTTAACGCGAACCGGTGTCCACTTCGCTCGAAAATGCTCTAGTGTCATTACGGCCGATCCCATGATGGCCTGCTAAGATTTGGTTAGAGCCTCGATTATTTCCGTGCCGTCCGTTCGGCCAATAATGACGAGCGATGCCATGCCCAAGAACAGGCCGTGCTCGACGACACCCGGAATACGGCAAAGACGATCCGCCAAAGCTTCTGGTTTAGGTATGGTGTCACAGGCGCAGTCAAGAATGTAATGCCCACTATCGGTTTCGAAAGGCACCCCGTCGCCCCCTTCCCTGAGTGTTGCTCTATGGCCGAGACAGCCTTCGACAGCAAGAGCTTCACAGATTTTTTGGCTTGTCACAGAAAAGCCAAAAGGCACCACTTCTATGGGAAGCGGAAATTGTCCCAGCGGATCGACTAGTTTGCTGTCATCGATGATGACAATCATGCGATCGGACGCCGCCGCGATAAGTTTCTCGCGCAGCAATGCACCCCCACCGCCCTTGATAAGACGCAGCTGCGGATCCACTTCATCAGCCCCGTCGACCGTTAGATTGATGCCGAGAACCTCATCGATCTCTTTGAGGGGGATGCCCCGTTCTCTCGCGAGCTCGGCCGTTCGAATTGATGTGGCCACACCAACAACGGACAGTCCCTGCCAAACTTGCTCGGCAAGAAGGTTGATGAAATGCTCGGCGGTCGATCCTGTGCCTAGGCCGACCACCATGCCATCTTCAACAAACTCCAGCGCCCTTTCCGCCGCGATGCGTTTTTTTGTGTCGGCTGTCATCTACTTCAAATCCTGCGGGAAACTCGAGGGCTCAATGACGTTCGGGATTATTCGACCGTCACGGATTTCGCTAGATTGCGCGGCTGGTCGACATCGGTGCCTTTGGCGACGGCCGTATAGTAAGCCAACAATTGCACCGGAATGGCGTTAAGAATGGGTGCCACGAACGGATCCGTATAGGGTATCTGAAGCGTTGCAAAAACGCCGTCGCCGGCGGCTTTGATTCCCTTTTCGTCGGAAATCAGGATCACCTTGCCGCCGCGCGCGATGACTTCTTGCATGTTGGAAACGGTCTTATCGAACATCGCGTTGGAAGGCGCAATGATAATGACCGGCATGTCCTCGTCGACCAGCGCGATCGGACCATGTTTGAGCTCTCCCGCCGCATAGCCTTCGGCGTGAATGTAGGAAATCTCCTTAAGCTTGAGGGCACCCTCCAGCGCAATCGGATATTGAGCACCACGGCCCATATAAAGAACGTCCGAGGCCTTCGACAAGTCATGAGCCAAGACACTGATTTCCGCCTCTTGATTGAGGATATCCGCCGCATGCCGAGGTACTTCCATGAGTGAACGGATCAAACGGATTTCGTCGTCACGGCTGACCGATCCACGCGCTCGCCCAATGGCGATTACCAGACAAGCAAGCACCGTCAGCTGACACGTAAACGCCTTGGTTGACGCCACACCAATTTCAGGCCCGGCATGAGTGGGAAACACAATATCGGATTCCCGGGCGATGGAAGATTCTTCCACATTGATGATCGAGGCAATGTGTTGATTTTGATCCCGACAATATCGAAGGGCCGCCAATGTGTCTGCCGTCTCCCCGGATTGAGAGATAAACAACGCTAAACCGCCTTTCGGTAACGCGGCTTCGCGGTAGCGAAACTCCGATGCAATATCGACCTCAACGGAAAGGCGAGCAATTTTCTCAAACCAATATTTTGCGATCATCCCGGCATAATAAGCGGTGCCGCAGGCGGCAATCGTGATTTTGGGCACAAGGGCTAAGTCAAAATCGACTTTGGGAATTGTTATGGACAGGTTTAGGGGATCTATATAAGCACCCAATGTGTGACCAATCACTTCAGGTTGCTCGAATATCTCCTTAGCCATGAAGTGCTTATGGTTGCCCTTATCAACCAACGTAGTGGCCAGAGACGTGGTCTTTTCCTCTCGGTCAACGACTTGTCCATCGGCATTTCGGATGATCAATTTTTCACGTCTGATTTCGGCCCAATCGCCGTCTTCAAGATAGATAATTCTCTTGGTAAAAGGCGCCAACACAAACGCATCTGAACCGATATACATTTCGCCATCACCCAGGCCGATCGCCAACGGTGAACCCTGCCGCACCGCCACCATAAGATCGTTTTCGCCTTTGAAAATGATGCCGATGGCAAAAGCACCTTCCAGCTGCTTGATTGCTTCCTGCACCGCTTTTATGGGTGGCAAACCTTTGTTCAAATAGTCGGTCAAGAGAAGAGCGATAATCTCCGAGTCCGTCTCCGTACTGCACGCCTGGCCCGATGCTTCAAGAGTGAGGCGTAATTCGCGGAAATTTTCGATGATGCCATTGTGCACCACAGCCACTTTGTCGGTTGCATGAGGGTGCGCATTCTGTTCCGTGGGGGCACCGTGAGTGGCCCAGCGGGTGTGGCCGATACCGGTCTGTCCCGCTAAGGGTTCATCTCTCAGTTTGTTGGCAAGGTTTGTGAGTTTGCCTTTACAGCGGCGGCGCTCGATTTTACCATCCACCAGCGTGGCAATTCCCGCGGAATCGTAACCACGATATTCAAGCCGTTTCAGCGCGTCGAGCATGGTCCCCGAAACGGGCCCTTTACCGAGAATACCGACAATGCCGCACATGAACCGGTGTTTCCTACCTAACTCTCAGATGCTTTTCTTTTGGCCTTAAACTTGGCCACCCATCCGGGTATTTCCTTTTGAGCTACCCGAGTCAAAGCAAGCGCCCCTTCGGAGACATCGGCTGAAATAACACTGCCCGCCCCCGTATAGGCGCCGTCGGCTATTCTAACAGGCGCCACTAAACAATTATTCGATCCGATAAAGGCACCGCGCCCTATATGGGTTTCGTGTTTGTCAAATCCGTCGTAATTGCAGGTAATCGTCCCGGCGCCAATATTGGCGCCGGCGCCGACAAATGTGTCGCCGATATATGTCAGGTGGTTGATTTTCGCGCCTTCTTCCACAACAGACTTTTTGATCTCGACAAAATTACCAATTCGAGCGCCCTCGCCGATGTCCGCACCGGGCCGAAGCCGCGCAAAGGGTCCGATCTGGGCCTCTTGCCCGATCGTGGTTCCTTCAAGATGGGAAAACGATTTGACGGTCACATTGTCGTCGATAGTAACGCCCGGACCGAAAAATACGTTGGGTAATATGGTAACGTCCTGGCCCAAATCGGTGTCATAGCTGAAAAATACCGAGTCCGGCTCGATCAGCGTCGCACCCTCGTCCATCGCCGCAATGCGCATGCGCTTTTGAAAGCCGGCCTCGGCCTGAGCCAATTCGCTACGGGAATTGACACCCAGCACCTCGGTTTCATCACACGCGATCGCCACGCTTTTGTATTGACGGTTTCGAGCAATTGCAATGATGTCGGTTAAATAATATTCGCCTTTGGCGTTATCGCACGCCACTTGGTCGAGCAACTCAAACAAAATAGATCCATCAATAAGCATGACACCCGAATTACAGAAGGTTATTGCTTTTTGTTCGGATGTGGCTTCGCCCTGTTCAACAATCCCGGCTAAGTGACCGTCCTCGTTTATCAACAGGCGTCCATAGCCGGTTGGATGGTCCGAGTGAAACCCAAGCACGACAATCTGCGCTCCCTCGGCACGCGCCGCGATCATCCTGTCGAGAGTCGATACTTGAATAAGCGGTGTATCGGCATAGAGAATGAAAACATCGCCCTTGAATCCATCAAGTAGCGGTTGGCTGATCAGTACGGCGTGTGCCGTGCCCAAGGGCGTCTCTTGAACCCTCACGCCCATCGCCGGATCAAACGCCGCGACCGCATCCGACACCTGTTGCATGTGCGGACCGACAATGACCATAGCAGGCGACGCGGCGGTCTGTTTGACCAGCGATAAGACGTGATGCAGCATGCTTCGACCGCCGACGGTATGAAGCACTTTGGGCGTTTTCGACCGCATGCGCGTGCCCTGACCCGCCGCCAATATGACGGCCGCACACGCGCGTCTGCTTCTGTTGCCACTTGCCATGATCTGAATTCAGCTAACCGCCCGAAACCTGTCATAGGAGCCAATAGCGGCAAAATAAACTATTGTTTCCTAATCTTACTCATTCGGAGCAAGAAATACGCCATTATATTAACGATCTGGTTAGTCGAGGATTAACCCCCAAAACAGGGAGAATTACTTCGCGTGTCTATAGACCATAGAATGAAGATGGGATTTTGTCCGAATTTTGTCCGCCGCAAGGCGTGACCAGCCTAGATATATCCAGGATATATTGTGTCGTCGAATCTCGACACCAAGCAGGGCCATTCGACGATGCCACAGACAGGGAAGTAGATTGCCGGAAAAATGACACTAGGCCCCAAACATACCATAGCGTTCGATCTGGACGGCACATTGGTCGATACGGCGCCGGATCTGTGTCGTGCACTCAACTTTGCCCTCGATCAAAGAGGTCTGCCGCCGGTCGCGGAAGAATTGGTCCGTGCGGATGTGGGATTAGGCGCGCGCAAAATGATTGAGGACGGAATAAAGCGCGCAGGCAAGCGTGACGACCACACCCTGATGCAAGAACTGGAACGGGATTTTCTGTCATTTTACGCGGCCAATATAGCGGTCGCCAGCAGACCCTGTCCCGGTGTGGTGAACGCGCTTGAGCGCTATCGGGACTGGGGCGTCCATCTGGGTATTTGTACCAATAAGCGTGAGGCCCTATCGCGGCAGCTGCTCGATGAGTTGGGTCTGCTGTCTTTCTTCAAGTGTGTGGTCGGTGCGGACACCCTGGCGGTACGCAAACCCGATCCGGGGCATCTGCTTGAAACCATTAGGCGCGCGGGCGGTCATTCCGACCGAGCGGTCATGGTCGGCGACAGCGCCATCGATGTGGCGACGGCCAAAGCGGCCGGCGTGCCCATTGTGGTGGTGAGTTTCGGCTATACGGACGTGCCGGCACAACAACTGGGCGGCGACCGCTTGATCGATCATTTGGATGATCTTGACCATGTCTTGGCGGATTTGATCTAGCTTGACTCGGTCCGGCCAACCCGCTGTATAAAAAGAGTCTTGCCTGATCAGGGCGCGTAGCTCAGCGGGAGAGCACTGCGTTCACATCGCAGGGGTCGCTGGTTCAATCCCAGCCGCGCCCACCATATAAATCAACCACTTAGCAGAAATTTACGCAGGGGTTCTTGGGCCAATGGGTCCAAACCCCATGGCTGGGCACGGCATTAGGTAAGGCAACCAAGGATCTAAGCGGCCCATCCCTCCGCACTTTTTCACTATACCCCATTGATATATATACACCATTGGTGTATATATATCAATGAGAAAGATTGGCCATACCGTAGGGGAAACCGCCGCCTTTCTGAAATTCGCTAAGGCCAATCTCAGCGAGGTCGATCACGAACGGCTCAAAAGAGAGCTGGCCCTTGACCCTACTAAGGGACAGATCATTCAAGATGCAGGTGGGGTTCGCAAGTATCGATTCGCCCCGTCCGGCCGGGGCAAGAGTGTCGGTTTTCGGATCATCACCTACTATTACAATGAATCCATGCCGGTCTATCTGCTCACCGGCTACGCCAAGAGTGAGCGGATTAGCCTGAGCGACGATGACAAGAAACTATTAAGGAGGACTACCAGCAAAATCAAAGCTGCCGCTAAACGGAGGAAGTGAGGTCTACGATGCCAAAAAAGGGGATTCCCAAGACAACCAAAGCTAGGCGAAAAATCGCCGCAGCGCTTGATGAAGTTCTAGCCCATGTGGAGGGCAAGCCGAACAAGATTAAGTTCTTTGATCTGTTTGTTCCTGATGATGTAGACGTTAAGGCCGTTCGAAAAAAGACCGGCCTGTCTCAGGATAACTTTGCCCGCTATATCGGGATCAATTCTGGGACGCTACGCAATTGGGAACAGGGAGTGCGGGAGCCGACCGGCGCAGCGCGGACGTTGCTTGCCATGGTCAGCAAAGACCCAGAAATTGTTCAAAGAACTCTCGCGCCGCGCCGCAAGCCAAAAGCGGCCACCGCCAAACGAAAGCAAGCACTGCCCGGCGCCGCTATGTAACTGAATGCCGGACACGAAAAGGCCCCGGTACAGGGTTGGGGGGGAGGACCGGGGCCTTGGCGTAGTGGGGGGTGCGTGTCTGTAGAATAGACACGATAAGCCGTCTAGGCTTCGTTTCTTAAGTGTATCTTAAAATTTTTTTTCAACTCGACGGAAGTAAACGGAAGCTCGTCCGGGTACGCACTTTTACGCGGTTTTTCTGGATCATTTTGGCACAGTTTATTTAAAGGTATTAACTAAAATTAATAAACCTTAATGATTACCTAATATTTTGACCCGCGCGACGGATGTTTAGCTGCTTCATTAGACCGCACCCAACAAGCTTGCGCAGACACAAAGGATCGGTCCCAGTGAGCCGCCAACTTGCGGGCAAAGACCATCTGCTGTCTATATGAGGGGCATTTAGGCTAACAGTGATAAAGACTTCATGCTGGCACTTGGCGGATCATCCCACGACGGACAGCTGCGGCTGGATGTGACGGCTTTGAGGGTAAAAGTCGCGCCCTGCCCGTTGTGCGGCCCATCACTTTTAGTAAGGCTGTCTCAATCACAACTTGGTGTTCGCTGTATCCGGTGCCGCGCCAGCAGCATCACCATGTCTCTGGTCGCCGTCCTCAAACAGCTTTCACCGAACCTTACTGACAAAAGTATTTACGAACTTTCGTCGCGCGGGCCGCTTTTTCGGTTGTTAAGGCGACGCGCCGGGCAACTCACAATCTCGGAATTTTTCGACCATGTGGCGCCGGGCGATTATGGCAACGGCGTGCAATGCCAAGATCTTCAGGCACTGACCTTTCCGGACAAAAGCTTTGATATCTGCACCAGTACGGAGGTCTTCGAGCATGTGCCGGATGACCGTCAGGCCTTCAGGGAAGTCTATCGGGTCTTAAAGGAAAACGGAGTGCTGATTTTCACGGTGCCGTTAAGAGAGAAAGGCCCGACAATCGAACGCGCCAGAATGGAAAGCGGCCGCATCGTTCATCTTAAACCCGAACAATACCACAGCGACCGCCTACGCGGTGCAGGACAGGTTTTGTGTTATCGCAATTATGGCGCCGACATTACCGGCCGATTGGAGGAAGCGGGCTTTAGCTCTGCACGGATCGTCCGGCTTGATTCCAAATTATGGTGGGGTTTGTCGGCACCCGTCATTATGGCGCGTAAAACGTCGCCGCCCGCCAATCGTTCTTAACGCGAACCGGCGTCCACTTCGCTCGAAAATGCTCTATGACCCGCAGCGGCTGAACGTCTCGATTGTCCGCCTCAATTGATCTCTTGATAAATCTTGGATCCTGATTCTCGAAATTCTCGCGATTTAGCATCGAGGCCCGTTTGGATCTCTTCTGCGGTCAGCCCGGTCACTTCGTTTTGCTGGCGCGCTTGATCGCGCACTTCTTGGCTAATTTTCATGGAGCAGAATTTGGGACCGCACATGGAGCAGAAATGGGCAACTTTGGCGCCTTCCGCAGGCAAAGTTTGATCGTGAAAATCAATTGCGGTTTCAGGATCGAGCGACAGATTGAATTGATCTTGCCAACGAAAATCGAACCGCGCCTGGGACAACGCGTTGTCCCGATCCTGTGCCGCCGGATGGCCCTTTGCCAGATCCGCTGCGTGTGCCGCAATTTTATAGGTGATGACACCGGTTTTGACGTCGTCACGATCCGGTAAGCCAAGATGCTCCTTGGGTGTCACATAGCACAGCATGGCCGTGCCAAACCAGCCGATCATGGCGGCGCCGATCGCGCTGGTGATGTGATCGTAACCAGGCGCAATATCGGTCGTTAGAGGGCCTAACGTATAGAATGGAGACTCATGGCAAACTTCGAGTTGCTTCTCCATATTCTCTTTGATCTTGTGCATCGGCACATGGCCGGGCCCCTCGATCATCACCTGCACATTGTATCGATCGGCCACCTGCCGTAATTCACCCAGGGTTTCAAGCTCGGCAAATTGTGCCGCATCGTTGGCATCGGCAATCGAACCGGGCCGCAAGCCGTCGCCCAACGAAAAACTAACGTCATAGGCAGCCATGATCTCGCAAATGTCCTCAAAATGCGTGTAGAGGAAGCTCTCCTTGTGATGAGCCAGGCACCACTTCGCCATGATCGCGCCGCCACGCGAAACGATACCCGTGACGCGATCGACGGTCAGCGGAACATGAGCCAATCGAAGCCCCGCATGGACCGTGAAATAATCGACCCCTTGTTCGCATTGTTCGATCAGCGTATCGCGATAAACGTCCCACGTGAGCTCTTCGGCAATTCCATCGACTTTTTCTAAGGCCTGGTAAATCGGTACCGTGCCGATGGGAACCGGTGAGTTTCGGATTATCCATTCTCGAATTGTGTGAATATGACGGCCGGTGGATAAATCCATCACAGTGTCGGCGCCCCACCGAATCGCCCACACCATCTTGTCGACCTCTTCCGCGGCCGATGATGTGATAACCGAATTACCGATATTGGCGTTGATCTTGACCAGGAAATTGCGGCCAATAATCATCGGCTCGGATTCTGGATGATTGATATTGGCGGTAATGATGGCGCGCCCTCGGGCCACTTCATCTCTGACGAATTCAGGTGTCGCAAAAGGCGGGATTAAAGCACCATGGGACTCTCCGTCCCTTGGCATTCCCTTGTTAGACCGTGCTTTAAGAAGTTGCTCCCGTCCTTGATTCTCGCGAATGGAAATGTATTCCATTTCCGGTGTAATCAGCCCGGCACGAGCATAATTCAGTTGGGTCGGTCGCTTGCCCGACTTTGCTCTGAGTGGCTGAAGAGGCCCTCGATCGAATATCGGTACGTTCAGCTGTTCACCGGATTTCAGACCATCATCTTCCGGCTTTGGTTCCCGGCCTTGATAGGTTTCTACGTCTCCGCGCGCCAAAATCCAGTCTCGACGTAGCGCCGGCAGGCCTTGATGAATATCAATCCGGGCATTGGGATCCGTGTAAGGACCCGACGGATCGTAAACCCTCAATGCCTTTGGATCGGCGCCCTCGCTTAACGCAATTTCACGCATCGACACATTGATATTGGGATGCAATTCGCCCCGCTGAAACACTTTGCGCGACGCCGGCAGCGGGCCGGTGGTCACCCTTTCCCCCATAATCGGCTCAAATGCGACGGCTGATTTCGACATGGCGCTATTTCCTTGTTGTCCACATGCGGATCGGTTTGTTGTCAGGGAAATGGCGGCTATAGGAGAGAAGAAAAAAGCACCCAAGAAAGCGCCTAAACCCCATTCCTACGCCGGTATAACCCGGATCAGGTTCAAAGGGACTCCCGTGTTGCACCAAAAGAACATGGCGCCGGCAGGATCTCAGCCCCCCATCGGGGCACCCCTGGGACAAAAATAGACTCCCCGAAGTCCTGAAAAGAGTCAAGAAAAAGCGTTAGAGCGTTTTCAGGAAAAGTGGACCCGGTTTTCCGTCCGAAAACGCGACCACTAAAGAATCTGGACCACCGTTCTTCGATTCTATGATTTGTCAACGTGGTCTAGTCGGAAGGTCAGGCCGGCTTCCGGCAGACAAACTGGTAGACGGCTAGATCGTCTTTGTTCAGCGCGTCTAGACGGTTAGCCCATTCGGTTGCCTGTTCGCCCAACACCCGCAAGATCGAAGCCTCATCTACGGAACTGGAATCAAATCCAATCATGGCTTTGAGAATCTGCCGCCAGCCCGCCCAGCCTTGGACAATGAGCGACAGGGGCTGGGACGTAATGTCTTCCTGCACACTTATATCGAAGCCCGATTTCTCGATCGTAGCGGTATATTCTTCGGGGGAGCACAAGAAGGTCTGGCCTGATGTGCCGGAAAAACAACTGGCCTGTTTCGCCTGATCGAAATCTCCATTGGCGATCACATAGTCGGTCAAGACAAAAGTACCGCCCGGTTTTAGAGATCGATAAACTTGCTTTATTAATCGCTCCTTATTCTCCACCAAACTCAATTCTTGAAATGCGATCACGCCGTCGAATTTTTCTTTCGGAAGTCGTACGGAATTCGGCTTATAAGCTTTGACAGCGATATTTTTCTTGAGGCCTGCCGCGGTAAATTGTCGGAGTGCCTCAGCAAGTATATTGGAACGTCGTTCGTAACCGGTAATCTTAACTTCGGTCTCGCGCGCGATATGACGCGCGGCTCCGCCCAAACCAAATCCGATGATCCCCAAGTTTTTCTCATTGGAAAGCTGAAGTGGAATGATCAATTCCGCCAGCAATTCGGGCGAGCCCGGACCTAAATAACCTTCACCCCAAAGTCCTTGGGCCACAACAAGGCGCAGCAATTCTTCAGATACCTCGGACCCATGATCGCCCACAAAAGTCTGCGCTAAGATACTTTCGATATGAGAGGCATCATCAAACGCATGTGACTCGTCACCGTTTAGATGGGTGTCGATACCCTGCTTGGCGCCTTTCGAGGCGATATTTTCCAACGATGCCGTCATTGCACAAATTACCAAACGTGTTTCCCGCTCATGCTCG
>SMXP01000089.1 GCA_004356335.1 Alphaproteobacteria bacterium
TGAGCGCGGCAATGCGAGCTATATCCGCACCCTGTTCGCCGACCGGCGCGACACATCCCAACACCAGATCATCGACTAAGCCGGTGTCGAGGTCGTTGCGGTCGCGAATGCCTTGAAGAACTTGTGTCGCCAATTGTAGGGGTGTGATGTGGTGAAGCGCGCCGGTTGCTTTGCCTTTGCCGCGCGGCGTGCGCACATGATCGTAAATATAGCAATCGGTCATTCTTCTCTCCTTTCGAACAATTCGTTAATGCGCGTTGGCAAACCCTAAAGCGCATTCAGGAAAAGTGGGCCCGGTTTTCCGTCCGAATGCGCGACAAAACAAAAACGTAGAGCACGTTAGGGATTCCATCTTTTGTCAACGTGCTCTAAAGCGACCGGGCAATCAAAACCTTCATGATTTCATTGGTGCCGGCATAGATTCGCTGGACACGGGAATCCCGATACATTTGGGCGATGGGATATTCGTTCATATAGCCATAACCGCCGTGAAGCTGCAGACATTCGTCAACAATCTTGCACTGCAAATCCGTCACCCAATATTTTGCCATCGACGCCGTAACCGCATCCAGTTTATTGTCAAGATGTAATTGAACGCAGTGATTGCAGAACACTTTGGCGATGGTGGCCTCGGTTTTACATTCGGCAAGCTTGAATTGGGTGTTTTGAAATTCAATTATTTTTTTTCCGAATGCTTGCCGTTGTTTGACATAGTCGAGTGTCACTTCAAGCGCATGTTCGATCACCGCCATGCCTTGCAAGGCCACGTTCAAACGCTCTTGCGGTAACTCGTCCATCAACTGATAGAAACCCTGCCCTTCTTCGGTACCAAGCAAACTGGTTGTCGGCACGCGAACCTCGTCAAAGAAAAGCTCCGACGTGTCATTAGCGTGCTGACCGATCTTGTCGAGTATTCGACCGCGGCGGAAACCGTCCAGACCATCGGTTTCCACCACCATGAGCGAAAATCCCTTGGCCCTTTCGTTCGGATTCGTTTTAGCCACGACGATAATGAGATTGGCCGTACCGCCATTGGTAATGAAGGTTTTTTGACCATTGATCACATAGTGATTGCCGTCGAGTTTGGCCGTGGTCTTGATGCCCTGAAGATCCGAGCCCGCCGCCGGCTCGGTCATGGCAATAGCACCGACCAGTTCGCCGGACGCAAGTCGCGGCAACCAATTCTTCTTTTGCTCCTCGGTTCCGAATCGGGTGATATAGGGGGTCACGATTGCATTATGCAACGACGCCCCCCATCCATGGACACCCAAACGGCCGAGCCGATCGATCAGCACCGCCTCATGGGCGTACGACCCGCCACCACCGCCATATTCTTCGGGCGCACTGGGTAACAGGAAGCCCATTTCACCGGCTTTGTTCCATATCTGCCGATCGACGCACTTTTCCTTTTCCCAACGTTCCACGTGTGGCAAACATTCGCGTTCGAGAAATTTGGTCAACGAGTCACTAAAAATTTCCAAGTCTTCCGTCATATAAGAAGGCTTTTCCACCTGAAGTACGTCCATGCGACATTTCTCCTAAAAAACCGAGCAGAATGAGTGGGTAGTCAAAAGGCTTCAGCGTCGAGCGCCATCATTGAATCAGCGCCCGCTTTAAGCTTGGCCAAATGACTTGCCGCATCGGGAAAAACGCGCTCGACAAAATAGCGAGCCGTTTTAAGTTTATTGGAATAGAACGGATCGTCTCCGCCCGCCTTATCCTGGGCTGCCTTCGCCATGAGCGCCCACATATAAGCAAGACTCACCAGTCCAAAAAGATGAAGAAAATCCGTCGACGCCGCGCCGGCATCATCGGGGTTCTTTAAGCCGTGCTCCATCAGCCAGCCCATGGCGTCTTCAAGATAGCCTTTGCCCAGCGTCACGGCGCCGACAAATACCGCCAATTCTCGGTCACCCTCATGTTGTTTGACGAAGTCACCCAACTCTTCCAGAAACGCAAGAATGGCGCGGCCTGAATCGGAAGCGAGCTTGCGGCCCACAAGATCGAGCGCTTGAATACCATTCGCCCCCTCATAGATCATGGTGATGCGGGCATCGCGGACAAATTGCTCCATACCCGATTCACGAATATAACCGTGGCCGCCCAACACCTGCTGCGCATTGACCGCATGGGCAAACCCTTTATCCGTAAAGTAGGCTTTGATGAGTGGGGTCAAGAGATCCATATAATCGTCGGACTTAATTTTTTCACTTTCATCGGGAGACTTGAGCGCGATGTCGCCATGGAGCGCCGTCCAGTAAAGCAACGCGCGCGCCCCTTCATTAAAAGCGCGCTGATCCATCAACATGCGGCGTATGTCCGGATGCACGATAATCGGATCGGCGGGTTTGTCGGGGAATTTCGTCCCGCTGATCGACCGCCCCTGTAGCCGCTCGTTGGCATAGGCCGCCGCGTTTTGATAGCTCACCTCCGATTGAGACAACCCCTGCAATCCCACACCCAGACGAGCTTTATTCATCATGGTGAACATGGCACGCATGCCTTTGTGCTCGGCACCGAGCAAATATCCGGTGGCCTGGTCATAATTGAGAACGCAGGTGGAATTGCCGTGAATCCCCATCTTTTCTTCAAGGCTGCCGCAAGAAACGCCGTTGCGCGGAGCCAAACTGCCGTCGTCATTGATCAGAAATTTGGGCACGATGAACAGGGAAATGCCTTTGACTCCGTCGGGCCCGCCCGGAATCCTCGCCAAAACCAAATGGATGATGTTTTCGGTCAGATCGTGTTCGCCCGCGGAGACAAAGATCTTGGTACCGGAGATCTTGTAGGAACCGTCATCCTGGGGTTCGGCTTTGGTGCGCATGAGACCGAGATCCGTACCGCAATGGGGCTCGGTCAAATTCATGGTGCCGGACCATTGACCGGAAATCATTTTGGACAAATAGGTCTGTTTTTGCGCGTCACTGCCGTGTATCAAAATGGCCGAATAGGCCGTGCCGGTGAGACCCGGATACATTCCGAAGGCCATATTGGCCGAGGCGACCATTTCATTGACCACAACCCCCACCACATTGGGCAATCCTTGTCCGCCATATTCCGGTTCGGCGGTTAATCCGCTCCAGCCCCCTTGCACGAAAGTGTCATAGGCTCCCTTGAATCCGGTGGGCGTTTTGACCTCGCCGTCGATCAAATGACAGCCTTCTTTATCTCCCACTTGATTGAGCGGCTGAAGCACTTCCTGGGCAATTTTGGCGCCTTCCTCCAAGATCGCCGAAATCAAGTCCGGCGTGGCGTCGGCAAAGCCCGGCAAATTGGCATATTTGTCAATCTGCAGAACATCGTTCAGCAAGAATGACATGTCGCGAAGGGGGGCATTATAGATGGCCATTAACTTGTCACCGTGCTTCTGAGGGGGCCGGCAAATCCGGCAACGGACGGGGCAAAGTCGGCACCACGTTCTTGATGCTTTATTTTTTCGGCCAATGTTCGTTCCATCAAACCACAGATGCCTTCCAATTCTTTCATAGTCGCGTCGATGTCGCGGCGCTGCTGCTCGAGAGATTTGATACGTTTGCGGAATTTCTCGATCGATACGTTCAATTGTGCGACCCGTCCGTCGGGCAGATCATAAAGTTCGATCATCTCGCGAATTTCATCGAGCGAAAAACCGAGACGCTTGCCCCTCAAGACCAAGGAAAGTCGCGCTCGGTCGCGGGTGGAATAAATGCGGTTTTGGCCTTGCCGGCTTGGCGCCAGCAGCCCTTTGTCCTCGTAAAAACGCAAAGCGCGGGCCGTAATGCTGAATTCTGCGGCCAGTTCTGAAATTCGATAGGTTGGCTCCGCCACCATTTGGCATCATTTTTTGTGGAATGGGGATAGGACCCGAATATAGTTTACGCTTACGTAAACGTCAAGTTCGGTAATTCGCTTGAGTTTTCAAGGTGTTGGGGCACGGGGGCGAACGTACACCCGCATATGGGGCCATTGCGGGGACAATGACGCAGCCAAAGAGACCCACACGGGGCGGTGAACCGGACACCCGTTATGTCCAAAAACCATAAGGATTGGTAACATTGATGGCATAAGCTGTGTGACGGTCGATCGTTTCGCGTGCGTAACGTTTAAGAGTTGTGCCCCATCATGTTGTCGCATTCCTTGCCTCGCCATTTTGTTCGATTGTTCGCCATAGCCGCCGCATTGACCAGCCTGACCGGCTGTGCCAATACGCCCACCACCACATCGCAGGCCAATGGGTCGTGCGCACCGGACACGGCATCTTCCCCATTGCGCACGTCGGCGTCCGATCTGACCATCTCGCGTCAAACCGAAGCAGCGCTGGCCAACCGCATCATCGAACTAACCAACCAACAACGGCGTAACGCCGGATTACGTCCCTATCGCCTAAATTGCGCGGAGCTTTTGCAGAGTGTCGCCATCGGCCACAGTGCCAGCATGGCGCGGCACAATATGTTTGGTCATGTCGACAGATACGGACGCAAGCCGCTGGATCGCGTGGTGGCGGCGGATCCCACTTTCACCGGCCTTGTGGCTGAAAATGTCGCGCTCATCGGTTTTGAATATCGCGGCTCATTTTTGACCCGCCGGCGCAATGCTCTGGCCGGCGTAAGAGTAGAAAAACTGGCCCACGATTTCGTCGGCAATTGGATGAAGAGCCCCGGCCATAAGAAAAACATTCTGCGTCCCGATGTAACGCAGATCGGGGTTGGAGTCGCCATAGACGCCAACACAATTTACGTTACTCAGCTTTTCGCGCGACCCTCCCGCTAAAGCGCCGCATTCTTTTTGAGCGGAAAATATAACGGGCGGCGCCCGACGATCGAACAACAACCACCTGCCGTAACCCACCCACACTGCCCCTTCCGGGCAGATAAATCTTAATCGGCGTTAACCTTTCTTTACACAATATGTTTTGCCCTTATAGTTTCGCGATTCGCTAAAGAGGGGCCTTCCGATTCGCATGAAACCTCGCGTTCCATGGAGTGTCAAAGGAGTCAATCCGGAAGCACGGGCGATTGCCAAAGCATCGGCGCATGAAGCAGGCGTCACATTAGGTCAATGGCTCAACACGATTATCACGGAGGCCGGCGACCCGAATGGGGTTGCCGACTCTCCTGACCGAACCGGCGTCCATAGGAACCCTGAAGCGCCCTGGCAAAGCTCGCCAGACAAGCCGGAAGACACCGCTCCGCCTTATGAGCCGCCATCATCGCCGGGCGTCAAGAAATTGGCTTCGTTGCAAGATGCGCTCGGCACTATTGCCCAAAAACTGGAGCGATCGGAGGAACGCAGCACACTCGTTCTGAATGATCTCGATCAGGCAATTACGGGTGTTGCCGAACGACTCCATGCGGTCGAGGAGGGCCGATCGTTACAGTCTGAGTTGCCGTCCGGCGAGGCAATTCTCGATGAGGCCTCGCGCAGGGAATTGAATGAGCGCATCGCGCTTTTGGAAGAACAGAGCCATTCCGCAACGTCAGCTAGAGACAGCAAGCAGATCGAGCAGGTTCTCACCAAAATCGTGAGCCAGGTCGAGGCGTCCGAAAAACGCGCCGTCGGTGGCATGAAAACGATTGAACAGGCCATCGCCCATATCGTTGTGCGACTTGAC
The DNA here is from genome assembly GCA_004356335.1 of Alphaproteobacteria bacterium. GTDB lineage: Bacteria > Pseudomonadota > Alphaproteobacteria > SMXP01 > SMXP01 > SMXP01. The sequence continues at coordinate 5,591 of SMXP01000089.1, forward strand.
AACGCCGAAAACCACAAGAAGCAAGCAGAAAAGAACGCGGAAAGAGTCCCCGGCAGCACCATTGATCCCTATGCCGGTGCGGAAAAATTGGTTGGTGACTTAAGAACGCAATTGTCAAGGACCGAAAAAGAAATCGAGCATAAGATCGATGACATTCGCGAACGATTGTTCGATCTGTCGCGCTCGAAATCTCCACCACCAAATCGGGTCGAGGATGATCGCGACGACACCGCGCGCACCCAGAAGGCGACCCTAAACCAGTTCAATGATCGAATAACGGAACTTCACCAGCGGGTCGACCGGTTGGGCCAGAGCGACGGGATCGATCAACAAGAGACGGATCGCGCGCCGAAAGAGTCTGTGTCTGACGCCACACCCGTCGATGACGGCCATGAGGCGCCGAGCCCACGGGTTGAGCCTGTTCCCGTTCCGGAGATATCGGCCGGGCGCCGTGAGCCGGAAATCGATCGCGCGCGCCAAAGATTGGAAACCGTACTCCGGGGCAAATCGGCGCCGAGCACACACAAAAACGTCTCGGCGCAAAAAAGAGACATCGGATCCGATGACACCGAACAGCAAAGAGGCCTGTTCTACCGGCCCGCGCGTACACTGCTGTGGACGATCATTGGTGTCGCTTTTTTGATCATGACTGCTGCCGCAGGCCTGGTGGTTTTCGAAGAGACCGCCGAGCGTGCCGGCTTGTCTCGGCCCAAAACCATCACCCCTTTGATTGAGATGATCGAAGCCGGGCGCGATCGCTTGGACGTCTTGATGTCACGGGTGTTGCCGGATGCTCAAGACGATCCCGCCGGCGATGCCGAGTCCACCATTGGCACGCCAAATCCGGTTCGTTCTGGTTCCTCATCCAACGCTTCAGACCTGACGGACCATGTCGCCGCAGACGACACCGCAACGGCCCGCATCACTTTATTGGACGAGCAGCTGATCTGGACGGCAACGGAGCTAAATCTCGATCCGGAAGCGGGCGCCGCCTCAACCGGGCAAGATATCGCACAGCTTGAAACAGCCGCCGCCAATGGCGACGCCCGCGCACAATATATTTTGGGCGGGCGCTATTTTCTGGGTGAAGGGAACGTCCCCGATTATGCCAGAGCCGAAGCGTTGATCAGACGGGCGGCGGAACAAGGCTTTGCCCCGTCTCAATATCGTCTTGGCACCATGCTCGAAGGCGGCCTCGGCCTGCCTCAAGACTATGTGGAAGCGGGCGAATGGTACGAAGAAGCTGCGCGGGCCGGCGAGGTTAGGGCCATGCACAATCTTGGCGTTCTCTATTCGAGAGGATCGGGGGTCGATCGGGATATGGGCAAAGCGGCCGAATGGTTCAAAAAGGCCGCGGAAAGCGATCTCGTCGACTCACAATTCAATTTTGCCATCATGTTGCAGGATGGCGTTGGCGTCGCACCGGATCCCATTGAAGCCTATAAGTGGTTCGCCATCGCCGCGCGCAAGGGCGACAAAGAGGCTGAAATTCAACTGGGTAAGATTGCAACGCAATTGAGTGTGAACGAGCTCGCTACGGCCCTCGAACGGGTCCGTGAATGGACACCACAAGTGCCAAATATCACGCCTTAGAGCGCATTCAGGAAAAGTGGGCCCGGTTTTCCGTCCGAATGCGCGACCACTAAAGAATCTGGACCACGTTCTTCGATTCTATGATTTGTGAACGGGGGTCTAGGGCGCCAAGTTTAATCCGGACATAGCGCTGACGAGAGCAAAGATATGCTGTATAGTAAGAGAACATCATTTTTCGAAAATCGCATTACGATTCGCACGTAATTATGCAGATCTATCTTCCGATTGCGGAGATGTCCGTAAACATTTTTCTGCTCCTCGGATTGGGCGGCGCAGTAGGGTTCTTATCAGGCATGTTCGGCGTCGGCGGCGGCTTTTTAATGACTCCTTTACTGATTTTCGCCGGGGTGCCCCCGGCGGTGGCCGTGGGAACGGAGGCCAACCAAATTGTCGCGTCTTCCGTCTCGGGAGTGTTGGCCCATTGGCAGCGTCGATCGGTCGACTTCAAAATGGGCGGCGTTTTGGTCGCCGGCGGTATGACGGGCGCGGCTATCGGCGTCTATATTTTCCGTATCCTGCGCGAACTTGGCCAAGTCGATTTGCTGATATCCTTATGTTACGTCGTGTTCTTGGGGATCATCGGTTCTCTGATGTTGAATGAGAGCCTGCGGACCATTCAAAGGGCGCGAACCGGCGCGCCGGCACGCAGACGAAAACCGGGCCATCATACGTGGATTCAAGGGCTGCCCCTTCGCATGCGGTTCCCGCGCTCGAAACTCTATATCAGCTGTATTCCCCCAATCGTACTGGGATTTGTCGTTGGCTTTCTCGCCGCCATTATGGGGGTTGGAGGTGGCTTCATCATGGTACCGGCCATGATTTATCTCCTCCGCATGCCGACTAATGTGGTGGTCGGTACCTCTCTTTTTCAGATCATATTTGTTACCGCCGTGACCACGATCTTGCATGCGGTGACAAATCAGACCGTCGATTTTCTTCTGGCGTTTTTGCTCCTTATCGGCGGGGTGACCGGTGCGCAGTTCGGAGCGCGTGCCGGACGAAAGCTGAAGGCGGAAGAGCTAAGGGCTTTATTGGCTCTTTTGGTGTTGGGCGTTTGCCTGCGACTATTGTTGGACCTGGTTGTCGAACCGGAGGATATCTTCTCACTCGGCGAGGTGCTCGGAGAATGACCATGAAGAAAACAATGAAATCGCTTTTGGGCGCCGGCCTGTTCGCTCTAGCTATGAGCCTCATGCCGGCCAAGGCGGATAATCTCGTAGCCGATCTCTCCGAAAACATTATTGCCATTACGTCCAATTTTGCCGGTAAGAAGCTGGTTTTATTTGGTGCCATTGACCGGTCCGCCACTTCGCTCACCGAAGATCCCGATGTGGATGGTTTAAGAGATATCATTGTTGTCATCCGAGGGCCCAACCGCCCGGTTATGGTTCGGCGCAAAGAGCGAGTGGCTGGCATTTGGGTCAATACCCAAAACATTGAGTTCGATGGAGTCCCTGGATACTATTTCGTCGCCGCCAGTCGCGCATTTGAAGATGTTGCGCCACCTGCGGTGTATCGGCGGCTGCAAATCCGGCCGAGAAATCTCAGAATGAATCCAAAGAACCTGCTGTTGGAGGTGGATCAGTTACAGGCCTATCGGGAGGCCATCATCCGCAACAAGCAAAAAGCCGATTTGTTTTTTGAAGAACCCGGCGGCGTGAAGTTTTTGGATAAGACTCTGTTTCGAGCGACGGTGAAAATACCGGCAAATGTTCCGGTTGGCCGGTATAAGACCGAAGTTTATCTTCTCCGCGATGGAGAAGTGATCGGCATTCAAAGCAAAGCCTTGTCCATCAATAAAACGGGCATCGAACGCAGCATTTACGAATTTGCCTATGATTCCCCCTTCGCCTATGGATTATTGGCCGTTTTGTTTGCTCTAGTGGCAGGCGGCATCGGCTCTTTGCTATTTAGAGAAAGATAAGCGGCAACACCGCCCACCGTTCGCTGTCACACATTCATTTTAGGCAGCGCCGCGATTCCACCGAGCATGAGCGCCGAGGCAAATTCCGCCGCCCCTTTCGGATCCGGCGGATCCCGTTGCACCATCACATCGCCCACTTCAAACGCGACGCCGATAAAAGCCGAGGTCAAATAATCGGCATTCACATTGGGTATGAAGCCTTGGGCAATGCCCTGTTTGATATCACTACGTAGTTCATCGAAGCCGGCGACGATTTCCGGTGTATTCATGCGCACGCGAAGCGTGCCCGTGTTTCGCCGCATCATGGCAAAGTTAGCCTGGTCGGACACCAAATAGTCAAAAAAGCTGCGATAGGATCCGCGAATAAAATCCTCAAACGTCGTTGCCCTGATGCGTTCGGCACGCAAACGCGGTCGCACCCGTAGCGCACTTTGGTCCAGCAAGGCGCGAAACACTTCTTCTTTGGAAGAAAAATAATTGTAGAACGTGCCCGAGGCCAGTTGTGTGCCGCGAATGATGTCGCGCACCGATGCGGCGCCGTAACCCAGTTCGGCAAAGACAAGGCGTGCTGCATCCAAAATCGCCTGGCGATTCGATGCCTTTGTCTGTTCCCGTTTACCGGGACTGACATCCAAGGTGACGTCAGACTGTCCTGTCGACTTGTCTGTCAAACTCCACTCCCGAGTCGCGACGCGCAAACCAACCGATCGCCGGCCGGGCCCGTCAGTCGGCCAAGGCGGCATCGATGGCTGAGATCAATTCGTCGCCCTGAGGTTCCGTCTTGCTGGAAAAGACGCCGGCCAGCGCACCGTCGGCACCGATCAGATATTTGTGGAAATTCCATTTAGGGGCGGCGTCCTCTCCCGCTTCGCTCACGGCCCATTGGTAGAATGGATGGGCGTCGCCACCGATCACGACTTGCTTCGCCGTCATGGGGAAATTCACGTCATAATTGGTCGCGCAGAATTCGACAATTTCGGCCTCGGTGCCCGGCTCTTGTTTGCCGAAATCATTGCTCGGCACCCCAAGAACCACAAGCCCTTTGTCCTGATAGGCCTGCCATAATTTTTGCAAGCCGGTATATTGCGGCGTGAGCCCGCAAGCGCTGGCCGTATTCACCACCAAAATCGTTTTACCCGCATAATCCGCGAGCTTGATCTCACCCTCATCGATGGCGGGAAACGTAAAATCATGTGCGTTCATGTTGCTGTCCTTACACGTTTAAATTTGCCGGTGCCGACCCTACCTTAGCGTACAATCCCGCCTGAGGAAGTAGCAAACAAATCAACGGCCACGGAAAGGCGGCGATCATGCCCGCGCAGGAAGTGACGTATCGCCGCGTTTGGGCCGTTCTTAAGTCTCGGCGCACGATATCCGGCCCTGGTTCGAACATTACCCGCTTAGAGCACGTTGACAAAAGATGGCATCCTTGAGCGTGCTCTAAGTCTTTGTTTTGTCGCGCATTCGGACGGAAAACCGGGTCCACTTTTCCTGAATGCGCTCTAGAGAATGTCAAGTATGGCTTCGGGCGGCCGGCCCAAGGCCGCCTTGCGGCCGGACACGACAATGGGTCGTTCGATCAGTATGGGATTGTCCACCATGGCTTTGATCAACGCCTTTCGACTGAGCGACTCATCCGCCAGATTTTGCTCTTTATACGGTGCTTCTTTTTTCCGCATGAGATCGCGCGGCGCCATGTTCAGCTTATCCAATAATTCATCAAGCGCCTTTGCGCTCGGCGGATCATCAAGATATTCGATGATCTTTGGCTCGATACCTTTGTCTTGCAACAAAGCTAACGTCTGCCGCGATTTGGAACAGCGTGGATTGTGATAGATGGTGACCGCCATCGTTATCTCTCCCTCACCTTTCGACACCCGTTCCCACCGCCTCGGCCACATGGCTAAAACCGTCACGGGCAAGGCAGGCAGCGAGGTCTTGTTTGATACGCTTTATTAGGCCGGGGCCTTGATAGGTCAAGGCCGAATAGAGTTGGACCAACGACGCGCCGGATCGAATTTTCTCATAAGCGTCGGCGCCGGACCCGATGCCGCCGACCCCGATCAGCAACACCCGACCTTCGGTTATTTGATGAAACCGACGCAAGATCTGTGTCGACATTTGGAATAGGGGTGTGCCCGACAGGCCGCCTTGTTCATGGCCGTGACGGCTCCGCAATCGGTCGCGCCGGCCAATTGTGGTGTTGCTGATAATGACACCGTCAATATGACGCGCCAAAACGATCTCGGCGATGTCGTCGAGCGCCTGATCGTCGAGATCCGGCGCGATCTTCAGCAAGAGGGGCGTCCGACGGGCACTTTCGGGCTCTGGCCGCGCCGCCATAAGACGTTCAACGAGATCGTCCAAGGCGGATTTATCCTGAAGCGCCCGCAGCCCGGGCGTATTGGGCGACGACACATTGATGGTGACATAATCGGCCAGACCGGCAAACCGCTCGAACCCCATCACATAATCGGCCACACGATCCGCCGAATCCCGATTGGCGCCGATATTGACGCCGACAATACCGGAACGGCCGCGTCTTGCGTCAAGCCTGCCGGCAACCACCTCAAGCCCGTCATTGTTGAAGCCCAAGCGGTTGATGAGGGCGTGGTCTTGGCTCAGTCTGAACAGTCGAGGTTTCGGATTTCCCGCTTGAGGCTTGGGTGTCACCGTGCCCACTTCGGCAAAGCCGAAGCCCATGGCCAGGATGGCATCGGCCACTTGCGCGCTCTTGTCGAAGCCGGCCGCCATGCCGATCGGGTTGGCAAAGGTGCGACCCAAGACCGAAAGTGTCAGAGACGGTGGATCCGGAGGCGCCGCGCGCGCGCCCAAGCCGGACTTAAGTGCCCAAATCGTGAGGCTGTGGGCGAATTCCGGCTTCAGCGCTCTCAACAGGGGCGCCGCCAAAGGATAAAGATCGACCATCGATGAGGATCTCTAGGGTCTTTCCGGTTTTGATGGAATCAAAACCTGACCCTAAGTTGTTGTTCTATCGTGTTTCCGGACGGAAAACCGGTGCCCACTTTTCCTGGAAACACTTCAAGGTGTACGACCGCGATCGGCTCTGGGGTATAAGCCGGACCCGGCCGCCGAACAA
>SMXP01000090.1 GCA_004356335.1 Alphaproteobacteria bacterium
GCTGCCCTAACGGCGCCAGCGAAAGATCGTGTATCGAAGGAATGGTAATCTCCATGACCGGCTGACGCGGGATTTCACCATATTTCGCGGGTGCCAAGGCACGTTCCGCGTAATCCACACTCGGACAGATCAGAATTCGACCGCCCAGATCCGCCGTCTCCATCCCGGTAAAATTTGGCACAGCCTCAAGTGCCAGATTCAGCTTAGCGGTGACACCCTCCATACGTATGGCATGCACCTGTTTGACAAAGCCCGCATCCAAATGTTGCGCGCCGACAAGATCCAGAAAGGTCGTCTTCGGATCCGTATTGGATACGATCAGATCCGCCGTAAATCGCCCGCCCTCGGCAAGTTCCACCCCATGGGCGCGGCCGTCCTTTATCTCGATCGAGGCGACGGCGGAATCGGTTCGTATGATCGCGCCGTTCGCTTCTGCGGCCTTGGCCAGGGCGGCGGCCAATGCCGCCATGCCGCCATGTGGCACGGCCAAGGCTTCATGGCTTCTCGATGTCCTGCCGCTAAGTCTGTAGAGCAGATTCAACATGCTATTCGGTGACCGTGGTCCTGCCGCAATGCCCAAAACACTTTCAGCTGCCAACAAGCCTTTGAGTAAATCCGTTTCGAAAATTTCATCCAACATGTCGCCGGAAGCGGCAATCAAATAACGCAGGAACTCACTTTCCTGTTCAACGGAAAGTTTCCTCATGCTTTTGGTGACGCTCGTCCATGATGCGGTGTCCGCCACCGCCACGCCGGATAGGCGCGGTGGCTCGCTGATGAGAAATTGCCCGAGTAATTCGGAATATGACAATAGACGTTCATAGAAGCGTGGAAAGGCCTCCGCGTCCGTTTGAGATAGGGATTGGATAGAGGACTGAGTTTTCCGCAGATCCGTACCCAGCCGTATGATATTGCCTTCGCCATCGGGCGCAATACTCGTCATATCTCGAACCACGTAGTGTAGCCCGTGTTTGGCCAGTTTGAGATCACGTACGATGTTTGGGTGAAGGCCCTGGGTTATATGGGCACAGGTCGACACCTGAAACGCATCGGTGAGCTCTTGCGTTACCGCAGCACCACCCACAACGGCGCGTGCTTCAAGCACCAACACGTCCATACCGGAACGCGCAAGATAACTTGCGCAAACCAATCCGTTATGGCCGCCGCCGATCACGATGGCATCGAATTGCCGCTTGCTGGACAGCTGAGCGGCGGTAACCGGCGGGTCTTTTTGACCGAACCAAGGTTTCTTCATCCGGCCCGCCTCAAATCGCGTAACACGTTAGACGCCGCAAAATGCCCCGCCACGCCGGACAAACCGCCGCCCTGATAGATACCGGTGCCGCAAAGATAGAAATTCTTGACCGGGATGTCGTCAACGCTCAGACCGGACATGGACCGCTTGAACATCAATTGATCCAACGCCCGCTCGCCGTGATAAATATCGCCATCGGTGTATCCGAATTCGCTTTCCAAATCACCGGGCGTATTCAGATGCCAATCGACAATAATGTCACGCAAACCCGGACTTTGATCCGCAATTCGATCAATCACGAGATTTGCTAGATTGTTCCGGCGATCCTCGTCCCATGTGCCATCGAACAGGCGATTTGGCACGTATTGAACGTAAACCGACATGACATGTTTACCGGCGGGCGCAAGGGATGAGTCGCTTATTGACGGTATTGTCACTTCTAAGAACGGCCGTTCAGGCACAAATCCCTCAACCCACGAATCGAACGCCCGCTCAATCTCCTTGAGATCCGGAGTAAAATAGAGAGCACCCGCGCGCGCCGGGCAATCATGAGGCAATGCCGGGAAATCGGGCAATTTATCGAGCGCAATATTCATCTTGGCGGTCGAACCGCGCTGGCGGAAATTGCCGTAGGCCTTTAACTGCTTTTCGGGCAGCGATTTCCAATCAAATAGAGTCAAGAATGTGCGCTTCATATCGAGATTGGATATGATATACCGCGCCGAGATTTCACTGCCATCGCCGATTTTAACGCCGATAGCCCGGCCCTTCTCCATCAGCACATCCGTGACATCACTGTCGAACCTAATTTCTCCGCCGTGGGCCAAGAACGCCTTTTCAAGAGCTAAACTCAGTTTCCCCATGCCGCCGCGGACATAACCCTGAATACCATGTTCATTGAAGTGTGTTGGCCGATGCAAAAGATAATGCGCCGTAGCCGGCCCATAGGGACCTTGTGACGCGCCAATAAAGGCGTGCCCCGCCATGTGGACCTTGACCCTATCATTTTCGAAAAACCGTCCCATGAATGCGGCGCAAGACTCAAAATAAAACGTCAATGTTTCGCGCAGCGCGTCCTCCCCGATGTCCCGCGCAATTCGTAACAGCCGATCCAAAGGCCGTTCACGGCTATCCCGCGCGTGAGAGTTGTCGGCGGATTTGATAAGGCCATGGGAAAGCAGTTCGCGTTGCCGCGCCAAAGCCAGCCCGAACGAGGCAAGGGACTCGGCGTCCCGGGTGGAAAAGCGTCGCACCTCCAATGCGGTCATGCGCGGATCGGCATAGGAGGCAAGATAATCCCCATTGGGCAGCAACGACGCGCGGCCGGGAAACGGAATGATATGGAGACCATATTTAGCAAGCTGCAACTCGCGAGCAATTTTGCGGTCTAAATTTTCCAGGCGATGGGGCCCTGCGAATCCTTTGAACCCGGGCGCAATTTCAATATCGCCGACTGCCCCTCCCGATCCGCCCCGGCGTTCCAGCACGACAACACGATGGCCGGCCTTAGCCAGATAGGCAGCGGCAATGAGGCCATTGTGACCCGCCCCAATCACGATGACATCGAATCTACTCATCTGTTAGAACGCCGTATTCGTTCTTCTTGCGGCACACTGACCCTTATTGATCCGACCGGTGACATGGCCGACCAATAGCGGGGGCTGCAAAGCGAAAAAACCCGCGCCGAACCGATCTACGCGGTTAACTAATCAGTGTAATGCAAAAACTGTACAATTAATCCCCCATTCTCTTATCACGCTAGAGCGCTTCCAGGAAAACCGGTGCCCACTTTTCCTGAATGCGCTCTAAACCGGGATAATCGCGTTAAGGTTAACTTCAACAAGCCGCCTCTACGATCGTCTTGTAAGCGGAGAGAACGTCCAACTGGGTCGCTCTCAGCAGATCCGTCAATTGGTCCATATTACCCACTCCGCCGGTGCGGCACAAAAGGGATCCGAGGCTGTCCCCGACATTTTGCAGATCGGACGGTCCGTCCACTGCAATTCGAACAACCTGCGTCAGATTGTGCATGAGTTCAGTTGCGTTAATCAGACGTTGCGCAAGCTTGGCGTCCAACACGCCCGCCGCCTTCATCTTGCGAAACGCCTGGGAGGTGTTTTGATCTAAGATTTCAGCCGCGTCCGCCGCATGCGCCAATTGCAAGAATTGGCAAATGAATTCCAGATCAACCAATCCGCCGCGAACTTGTTTCAACTGCCAAACATTATCGCTGCCCCTTTCCCTCACCATACGCTCTCGCATGTCCGTAACGTCTTTAGCCAAAGCGGCCGTATCGCGGCGTGCGCACAAAACGGCACGAATTTCATGTCCGATATGTGTCGCAAGATCGCCGGTGCCCGCCACCACGCGCGCGCGCGTCAGGGCCATCTTTTCCCAAGTCCATGCTTCTTGTTCGTAATATCGACCAAAGGAGGCAAACTGAGTGGCGATAGGGCCCGCCTTGCCCGAAGGGCGTAGCTGCATATCCACTTTATAGAGCACGCCTTCCGCCGTCGGCGCCGATAGGGCGGCAATAAGACGTTGTGCCGCACGGGTAAAATAGCGCGGCCCAGGCGTTGGTCGGGCGCCATCGGATTCAGGAAGTTCCGAGGGATAATCGTAAACATAAATCAAATCGACATCGGACGTCGCAGTCAGTTCCCGCCCGCCTAATTTACCCATGGCGACCACCGCATAAGTCGAGTCGGCAATATGTCCGTGAGTCCGCGCCACTTCATCCAGTGCTTTGGGTGCAAGACCGCGAATAACGACTTCGGCAAGATCCGCATAAGCGCGCCCGGCGGCTTCCGCTTTCAGAATACCCTGAAGAACTTGCATTCCGATTCTGAAACCGTGGTCCTTACCCCATCGCCGCGACTCATCCAAGGTACTTTCGAAATCGCCGATCCCCTTAAGTAGATCGCCGAATTCTGCCTCCAGTTCGCCCTGAGACGGCAACGATCCCATAAAATCCGCATCGAGCAATGCATCAAGCACACCGGAATTCTGCGCCAGGTAGGGTCCCAAACGTGGTGCCGTTCCAAGCGCATTTATCAACAAAGAAAAAAGCTCTTTATGGGAACTAAAAAGAGAAAACAGCTGAACCCCGGCCGGCAATCCGCCAAGAAAGGCATCGAACCGCGAAAAAGTCACATCAGGATCGGGAGTCTTAGCGACGACATCAAGAATAACGGGAACGAGCTTTGTCAGAAGCGCTCGGGCCCGTTGGCTGCGCGTGGCACGCATGCGTCCAAAATGCCACCGCCTGATCATCTCGGCAACATTCCCCGGCCGCGAAAAACCCATCTCGGCCAGCGTTTCTAATGTTTCCGGATCATCGTCAACGCCGGTGAAAACGAGATTTCCATATTCACTGCCCAGGGTCTCCGCCTCGGCGAACAACGCATTGTAGTGACCGTTGACCCGGGTTAAGTGCCCGATCAATATCGCCTCAAAGTCGGTGGTATCTTCAAAACCGGAAAAGCGTGCGATGTTGTCTATATCTTCCGCCCGTTTCGGTATTTCCTGCGTCTGCATATCTTCTCTCATTTGCAGACGATGTTCGACCATGCGCAGAAATTTATAAGAGTCTTTGAGCTCTTCGGCGGTCTTTGAATCGAACATCCCATGCTTCGCCAAATCGTCAAGGGCACCACACGTTGTTCTGTTTCTAAGGTTTGGGTAGCGACCTCCCACGATCAATTGCTGGGTCTGAACGAAGAATTCGATTTCGCGAATGCCGCCAAGTCCCAATTTCACGTTGTGACCGGCGACGCCGATCGGCTTTGCCCCACCATGACGGTGTATTTGACGCTTGATGGAATGGATATCTTCGATCGTTGCGAAATCAAGATTCTTGCGCCAGATGAACGGAGACAGGCCACGCAGAAACCGCTCCCCCGCGGACAAATCCCCCACGGCCACGCGCGCCTTAATCATGGCGGCGCGCTCCCAATTTTGCCCGAGGCTTTCGTAATATTGTTCGGCGGCCGATGTCGACAGAGCAACAGCCGTTGCCCCCGCATCCGGCCTGAGCCTGAGATCAACGCGGAAGACGTATCCGTCGCCGGTGATCTCCTGCATCATCTTCACGACGGTCTTGGTCAGCCGCACGGCAAATTGTTGCGGCTCGATGTCCGGCGACAGCGGCATGATGGCGTCGTCAAAGAAAATGGTGATATCGATGTCGCTCGAATAATTGAGCTCATGGGCACCATATTTGCCCATGGCGATAACGAACAACCCGCTACCGACTTCCGGGTGCGCGGCATCTTTGGGTTCTATTGTGCCGTCACGGGCCGCTTCGGACAACAACCAACGAAGACTTGATTGCAGGCAGACATCGGCAAATCGGGTCAGCGCGGCGGTCACCTCAAACACGTCCCATACGCCGGCCAGATCGGCGACGGCCGTCAATAAGGCTGCCTTCATCTTCGCCCGACGCAAGACCACCATAACGTCGGTGATTTTGGTCGCGGCCTGCGCATGGACGGCGACATCACGAAGGATACGATCTAACACGTCTTCCGGCGCATCCAACAATAATTGGGGGAGAAAGGGGCCGTTTCTCAGGGCGGTCCGAGCGAGATAGGGCGCATTGCTGAATACCGAGGTGAGCAGCTGTTGTGCTCTTGGGTCGGTCAGCACCTGTTCGAGGGCCCGAGCGGTTTCATCGGACGGGTCGGCCGGCAACGATGCCTTGAGATCGGCCAGCGTTCGTACGGCGCGGTCTTGGTCAAACACCGGCGGGACCGTGCCCAGTCTGTTCAATATTGATTTCGGTGATTCCAATCCGAGAATCACGGGGCTCCTGCCTCTCATTCCTCTGGGGAAACTGAGGATAGAGCGCATTCAGAAAAAGCATGCCCCGGCGAAGGCCGGGGTGGCGACAAC
>SMXP01000009.1 GCA_004356335.1 Alphaproteobacteria bacterium
ATCGACCATAAAAAGCGCGCCCACATCATGGGCTATGTCCCGGAAACGGGCAAAGTCGATGATCCTTGGATAAGCCGATCCGCCGGCAATGATGAGCTTGGGCCGGTGTTCCTTGGCCAGTGCCGATACCTGATCGAAGTCGATTAAATGGTCGTCGGGCCGCACGCCATATTGAACCGCGTTGAACCATTTGCCCGATAGATTGGGCGCGGCACCGTGGGTCAAATGCCCACCAGCGGCCAAGCTCATACCCAAAAAAGTGTCCCCCGGATTAAGCAACGCCAAGAACACCCCTTGATTGGCTTGGGCTCCCGAATGGGGCTGCACATTGGCAAACCCGCAATCGAATAATCGTTTGGCCCGTTCAATGGCCAAAGATTCGGCCACATCGACATATTCGCAGCCACCGTAGTAACGCCGATTGGGATAGCCTTCGGCATATTTGTTGGTCAGGACGCTACCCAACGCCTCCAGAACGGCACGGGAAACGATATTCTCCGATGCAATAAGCTCGACCTGGTTTTGTTGCCGATGGAGTTCCTGATCGATCGATTGGCAGACCTCCGGATCCGCCTGTTCAAGCCTTGTCGAAAACATGTCCGCGTTCGTCCTACTGATTTTCGTGTCTTGCGTCATCGACATACTCGAAGTTATCCCTGCCCGCTCCGAACGGCGCCTTCATCGCGTCACCCTGCGTGACGTCGCATAATCGAAACAGCTTGGCACTTATATTCCTTATAGGAGTTACGAGACCATTCTAATCCGGGAGGCCCCGGCCATGGATAGGCCTCGCCCGCGCGGGCGCTTCTACCATATCTTGATGCCGGAAGCTATACGCCACTACGATTGGCCGGGATTCCTTGGCCCCTATCCCGGTTCCGGAGTGCCGCCTTGGGGGCACGTTCACGCGGCCCGCTCGATCTTGAGCGACGACCACACCGCCACCAACGATTCGACCAGCTGCGCCATCATCGCCGCATCGTGAGCCGGGCTTGGCGTAAATCGGATGCGCTCGGTGCCCTTGGGCACGGTCGGGAAGTTGACCGGCTGTACATAGATGCCGTGATCTTGCAACAAAGCGTCACACACCGCCTGACACTGCACGGGGTTGCTGATTAAAACCGGAACGATATGGCTTTCGGACGGCAACATCCGAAAGCCATGCTTGTTCAACAATGACTTAAGCATGGCCGCACGTTCCTGTAGGGCCTCCCGCAGCGACCTATTCTCTTTGACATATCGAATACTGGCCAACGCGCCGGCGGCCAAAACCGGCGATAGGGAGGTCGTAAAAATAAAGCCCGGGGCGTGGGACCGGATAACGTCGACAAGCACTTTTGATGCGGCAATATAGCCGCCCATGACGCCAAAAGCTTTAGCTAGCGTACCCTCTATAATGTCAATATCACCCATAACGCCGTCACGTTGTGCCAATCCGCCACCCTTATCGCCGTACAGGCCGACCGCATGGACTTCGTCCAGATAAGTCAAGGCGTCGTATTCCTTGGCCAAAGCGCAAATGTCACGCAATGGAGCCACATCGCCGTCCATTGAATAAACCGATTCGAACACAATCAATTTCGGTGCGGCAGCCGACGCCTCGCCAAGCAATTGCCGCAAATGCGCTACATCGTTGTGACGCCAGATTCTCTTTTCGGCGCCGTTGCGCCGCATGCCTTCGATCATGGAGGCGTGATTAAGCTCGTCCGAAAAGAAGATACAATCCGGAAGAATTTTACTCAGGGTACTGAGCGTTGTCTCATTCGCAATATAACCGGACGTAAAGAGAAGTGCTGCATCTTTTTCATGCAATGACGCAATTTCCCTCTCCAGCTCCACATGATAATGTGTCGTACCGCCGATATTGCGCGTGCCGCCCGACCCGGCGCCCGACTTGTCAAGCGCATCATGCATGGCTTGCAAAACCGTGGGATGCTGGCCCATCCCCAAATAATCATTGCTGCACCAGACGATAACGTCGCGCGGGCCGTCCGGACCGTGCCAGATTGCACGAGGAAACGCGCCGCGCCGGCGTTCCATGTCCCTAAAAATACGATAGCGCCCCTCGGCCCTTATCCCGTCGATAGCTTGAGCGAAACGTGCCTTATAATCCATCCGCTTATTAAGCCTTTACCGCCATAACCCATGTTCTTGAAGCACGGCCTTCAGCAACCGAGGTCTATCGGTCATTATACCATGGACGCCGATTTTGATTAATCGAGTCATGTCGTCGGGGTCATTAATCGTCCAAGCGTGAACCTGCAGACGGCGCGCCTCTGCCGCCATGACAAAATATCCGTCGATTATGGTGATACCCCCATAAGTCATAGGGACTTGTGCGCAGGACGCCGCAAACGCGCCGATCGGAATGCCGAAACTGTCAAATCGTAAACGAGCCACATCCCAGGGCGCCATGGACGTGCACAAACGCGCGTCAAAAACCGACCGAATTTGCTCGATGCGCCGCCCTGAAAAAGACCCGACACAAATACGGTCAAGTGCATCGGTGCGTTTTATGACCTCGATTAACGGCGCCACCGCCGCATCGGTCTTCGGATCGATATTGACACGAATGTCGGGCCACGTCCCCAGCACGTCTTCCAACAAAGGAATGGCTTCCGTACCGCCGACACGGGCTTTTCGGATAATCGCATGATCCAACTGGGCCACTTGTCCCGATTGGTTCGTCACCCGATCGAGCACAGGGTCGTGAAACGCCAACAAAAACCCATCTCGCGTGCAATAGGCGTCGGTTTCGATATAACGATAGCCGAGATCAATGGCGTCCTGAAACGCGGCCATGGTATTTTCCGGCCATCTTTCATCGCCGCCCCGATGGGCAAAGGCCAAAATACCGTCATGATCGAGAAAAGCGTGGGCGATGGCGTTCACCATGGCGCTCAATAGAGCGTTTTCAGGAGTGAAGACTGTCCTGCAAGGTCAATCGATCCGGTGGATCGATTGAAGGGATGAACGGTACCGGTTTTCCTGAATGGGCTCTAGAGGCGATAGCGAATTTGGTCGGCCCAGAAGCGTTCCAATTTGATCAAGGTGGTGTTGATATCTTCGAAATCTTCGGTACTAATGCCGCCGATTTCTTCCATTGAACTTAATTGATGATTGAACAGCTGGTCGACACGATCATGCACCGAGCGGCCGGATTCCGTCAGTCTTACACGAACCGAACGTCGATCCACATCGGAACGCTGGTGATTGATGTAGCCTGAATCGACCAGTTTTTTGAGATTGTAAGAAACATTTGAGCCCAAATAATGCCCGCGCGAACGAAGCTCGCCTGCAGTCATTTCTTGGTCGCCGATATTGAACAGCAAGAGCGCCTGGACGCTATTGATATCCCAGTCGCCACCGCGTTCGAAATCGTCTTTGATAACGTCAAGAAGCTGCCGATGCAGCCGTTCTATCAAAGACAAAGACTGTAAATATTTTTCGCGAAGATCGCTTTGATCACTTTCTCTTACCTCTGTCTTGGCAACGCCAATCATACTCATTACGAACTTTCCATATATAGAGACTTGTACCTGCCGGGAAGATACGGCTTTGCATCACACTATTCTTATAGCCAGGTAATACTAAGGAGCTGTTAAACTTTTAGGAAAACAAAGTGTTTACGCGTGCGCGCGTCAACAGCTCCGCACACTCAATCGTTCGCCGTAACAGTGACATTGAGCGTCATCAAAGCCAGTTGGGGTGACAGCAAGGCACCGATTGCCAGGGGTCCAAGAGCAATTGGAACGGCGGGCTGCACATGAATTGTTATGGTTTGCGGATCCTTAACAAACGCCTTGAGAGCAGCTAATGTCGCCGTGCCGTTGGGCGCCAACTGGAAAAACATTTTCTGATCGCCGAGCCGGTTAATAATCTCAGCCTGAATGCGTTCTTTGGCAATGCCTCGCGATCGTGCTTCTCTTTCGTATAACCGCTCAATCAAGGATCCATCCGCGTAATGCAAATGAGCCTCGGCCAGCTTGACGCCGGAACCCAGCATGGAGAGGTCGAACTCCGTCGTAAAATCGTCCAGCCCGACATCATGCAAAATGCCGGAAAATTCGATCTCCGCCATATCTACAATCGCTACGGACAGATTTTGCACGGCAAGCCGACGCGCCTTCTCGTCATAAGTGGCTTGATAAGCAAGATCGAGAACAATTTTGGTATAACCAAGCTCGGCCAATCCGGATTGCGAAGAAATCTCTTCGGCCGTCTCAAGAGGAAGATCAAACGCCTTCAACTCAAACGATAATGAGGCGGGAATATCACGGCCAAGCGTCAGCTCGGTTATGATCAGAGCCTCCAAACGCACCGGCCGAATCATGTCCGATTCAATGAGCTCGATACCTTCGGCTCGAAGAGTCTCGAAGGCCGTATCATGGAAAACGTTTTCGCCCCTGCGCATACGTTCGCCGGCTAATCGCAAGTCCCGCGTCAGATCGAGCGCCGTCACCTCCAGCGCGCGCATGGTTACATCGTCGCCGTCGTCCGTCGTGCCGCTCAATCCTTCAATCTGTATTTTCCATATCGCCCCGGCATCGAATTGTCGCATCTCAATCAAACGTACCGCCTCGATTTGCGGTACCCGATTAGTCGTCTCCCGGAAATCTTGAATTGACAGAGCGTCAAAGCGAACAGATAACAAAACGGCGGCAACGTCTTCCGCGCGCAAAAGACCATCCATAACGAGGTCGGCCGACGTTCCATCGAGCGGCTTCATTTGAAGGTCGCGCAATGAGATTTTGCCAATTCGATTGGACCTCTCGGCATTGTCCACGGACAGGCCTTCGATCACCAGCTCGGACCACAGATCGTAAAACTTTTGTCGATTGTTTAAATCCACTCCAGCCGGCGGATCGAAAACACGTTGCATGTTTGCCATATCGGCACCGCGCAATTCGACACGCGCTATTTCCACACGCTGCGACGTCGCCTCGTTCGGTTCAAACGAAAGATTACGAATCACGAGAACATTCGTTAGAACGTCATAGTCCAGCGAGTCATACCGCCCGTTATGTTGCTCAAGAAAATCGCGAACCGAGGGTTCGATATTGGCTTCTACCGTGTCACTGGCATATTCGTTCGCCCAATAAACCACCGCGATAGCCACAAACAGCACCAAAATGATGGTTAGACTCTTTTTCATCAAAAACCTTAATGGAAGTACGACTTTCGTGACGCTCAACCCAGCCATACTTTACTTAGGCCCGATTGTGGCAGATCTTGGGCCGACTTGGCATGCCAAAACCATCGCTCTTTATCGGCGCCAGCCACAATGATAGAACGGGTCATGAGCCGTAAAAGCCAAAGCTTTTCCCTATCAGCCTATCCCGCCCTTCGCCTGCGGCGCAACCGCACGGATGACTGGGTGCGGCGGCTGGTCGCCGAAACCGCTCTTGGAGTTGATGATTTAATCTGGCCGCTTTTTCTTATGGACGGCCGGAATAGAGCCGAGGACATCGCTTCTATGCCCGGCGTGGAACGAATGACCATAGATCGTGCGGTCGATGCCGCAAAGCAAGCCGCAAGCTTAGGTATCCCCGCGCTGGCTCTGTTTCCGTTTACGGAGACGGCTTTACGCACCGAGGACGGACGAGAAGCAACAAATCAAGACAACCTGGTGTGCCAGGCGACACGCACCATAAAGAATGCGGTTCCCAATATCGGCATTATGTGCGATGTCGCGCTCGATCCGTATACCAGTCACGGTCACGACGGCCTGTTGAATGAGGACGGCGAGATCCTCAACGACCAAACCATCGATGTGCTGATAAGACAAGCCATCGTACAAGCGGATGCCGGCTGCGACATCATTGCGCCGTCGGATATGATGGACGGTCGCATTGGCGCCATTCGAAGGGCGCTCGAGGACGCGGGCCACAAGAATGTGAAAATTATGGCCTATGCGGCCAAATACGCATCCGCGTTCTACGGTCCGTTTCGCGAGGCGATCGGAACGTCCGCAACACTTAAGGGCGATAAACGGACCTATCAATTGGACTCGCGCAATTCGGACGAAGCACTACGGGAAGTCGCTTTGGACATTGCCGAAGGCGCAGACATGGTGATGGTCAAACCGGGCATGCCGTATCTCGATATCATAGCGCGCGTCAAGGACACATTCGGCATGCCGACATTTGCCTATCAAGTCTCCGGCGAATACGCCATGTTAAAGGCGGCGGCACAGAATGGTTGGCTCGATGGCGATGCGGTCATGCTCGAAAGCCTTGTGGCATTCAAGCGAGCCGGCTGCAACGGGATCATCACTTATTTTGCCCGCGATGCGGCAAAAGCCTTAACCACTTAACGGCAAAGCACCCGGTCTCGGTCTTCTGCATTTATGGCGCTTTGGCCACCCTCAGACGTGCGATCAAGCTGGACGTATCCCAGCGCCCGCCGGCCATGGATTGAACTTCGGCGTAGAATTGATCGACCAAAGCCGCAAGCGGCAAATGCGCCCCGTTTTGCCGCGCCTCGTCCAGGCATATGCCCAAATCCTTGCGCATCCAATCGACCGCAAAGCCAAAATCAAACTCACCCCGCAACATCGTTTCGTGGCGGTTCGCCATTTGCCAAGATTGCGCCGCCCCCTTTGAGATAACGTCCACAACATGTTTGCCATTGAGACCCGCTTGCTCGGCAAACTGCAATCCTTCCGCGAGACCCTCGACAATGCCCGCTATGCAAATCTGATTGACCATTTTGGTAAGTTGGCCGGCGCCCGAAGGTCCCATCAACTTCACCGTCTTAGCGAAACTTTCGATCACCGGCTGCGCTCGGTCGAATTGTTCCTGAGGGCCGCCGACCATGACCGTAAGCGCAGCCTGTGCGGCGCCGCTTTCCCCGCCGGAAACCGGCGCATCCAAAAAGCCGATCCCTTTTTCTTGCGCCAGACCCGACAACTCGCGCGCAATTGTCGCCGACGTGGTCGTATGATCGACAAAAATAGCGCCGGGCTGCATGGTGCTGAAGGCCCCCTTGTGTCCTACGGTGACTTCCCGTAGGTCATCATCCCGACCGACACAGGAAAAAACAAAATCGGCACCGGTCGCGGCCTGTGCCGGCGTGGCGGCCATATGCCCTTGAAACTCGGCACACCAGCGCTCGGCTTTGCTCTCGGTTCGATTGTAAACACGCAGCTCATACCCTGCTTTCGATAGGTGGCCTGCCATATGAAAACCCATCACCCCAAGACCAATAAACGCCGCCTTCGTGGCCATCGCCGGACCCCTCTCCTGTCGTTTTCAATCGCGCACGGTTTATATATCCTAGACCACGTTCACAAAAGATGGAATCCTTAACGTGCTCTAAGTCTTTGTTTTGTCGCGCATTCGGACGGAAAACCGGTACCCACTTTTCCTGAATGCGCTTTAGTTGGATGACGATGACAGCCCCAGGTAATGGCGTGCGCGCATTAGTCAAATGGTCGGCAATGATCGTAGGAGGAATTGGCCTTCTCATGGTTCTGATCGTTGGCGATCGCTATATGGGGATGCTTTTGTCTCTGCCTGTAATGGACGGCACGTTCCATGTGGACACCGTCAACGACATCGTCGATGTCATACGGGACGAACATGCAATCCCTCATATCTTCGGGCAATCGGAAGAAGACATCTATTTTGGTCTCGGTGTCGCTCACGCACAGGATCGCCTATGGCAAATGGAGTTCACGCGCCGTATCGGCCAAGGCCGCCTTTCGGAGATTCTCGGCAAACGCTCTCTTGGTCTGGATATTTTCTTTCGCACCTTAAACTTTGGTTCCTCAATCGACGCCTCTTTGCCTAGGCTCTCAGCGCCCGTACGGCGCGTTCTTGCGGCCTATGCGGATGGCGTCAATTTCATCATCAATGACGGTTCCAAACCTTTGCCCCCTGAATTTTTGCTGCTTTTTCATCGCCCGGAACCATGGACACCGGCGGATTCTCTACTCATCATCAAAGTAATGTCGGTCGGTCTATCGACTAATATGTTCCATGAGATTGAACGGGCACAGCTCGTGCAGTTCATGAATGAAAAGCAGATTGCGGAATTTTTCCCGCCCTATCCCGGCGATGAAGCCATCAAACTTCCCGATTTCGCCGATCTTTACGGCAGAACCTTTTTCAAGCTTGACCAGGCATCCTTATTCGAACCGCACAAGCGCGGCGCATCCAACTCTTGGGTGGTGAATGGTCGGCACACAAACACAGGTGCTGCTCTGCTTGCCAACGATCCCCACCTTGAACTGGCGGCGCCGTCGATCTGGTATTTGGCCCATTTGGCCCTTCCCGGCGGCAATGTCATGGGCGCAACCATTGCCGGTTTTCCTTCAATCATCTTGGGGCGGAATGAACGCATATCCTGGGGGTTCACCAATACCGGCGCCGACACGCAGGATTTGTTTGTGGAAAAGCTCAATCCGGACAATCCCAATGAATATTTGACGCCCGATGGCTACGTGCCGTTCGACACACGAGAGGAACGCATCACAATTCGGTTTGCCCGGGATCAAAACCTGTTGGTTCGTGAAACGCGACATGGCCCTGTTTTGCCCCAAAGTTGGCGCGGTTCAGATCAGATCCTAGACGACGGCTATGTTCTCGCTCTTCAATGGACGGCATTGCAAGACGATGATCTAACCGCCGAGGCTGCGATTCGACTGGCGGATGCCGGAAATTGGGCTGAAGCGCTTGACGCTCTCCAATTTTATCATTCGCCCATGCAGAACATCATTTATGCGGACATAGACGGCAATATCGGTTTTATCGCGCCCGCTCGAGTGCCCATTCGAAAGCCGGAAAACAATTTAAAAGGGCTCATGCCGGCACCGGGTTGGGATGCGCGCTATGATTGGGCCGGCTACATTCCGTTCGAAGATTTGCCGCAACAATACAATCCAAGCTCCGGTCGAATTGTTACGGCCAATGACAAAATTGTGCCGGACGATTATCCCTATTTCATTACCTCCCAGTGGCAGCCGCCATTTCGAGCCCGCCGCATTTCGCAACTTTTGACCGGCATAGACCGTCATGATGTGTCCTCCTTTATGGCCATGCAGCGCGACGAAATTTCACTACTCGCGCTCGACATTTTGCCGCTCATGCTGAACGCCGAAGCGGCGACGGATGAGGTTCGCCAGGCACTTGACCTGTTGCGTTTTTGGAACGGCGACATGGATGGGGACTCAGCCGAACCGCTTGTGTTTGTGGCATGGTATCGAGAACTTGCCCGACTGGTTTATGCCGATGAACTTGGCGCCTCATTCCAACGGCATTGGAGTTTTAAACCGATCTTTATGCAACAAGTCCTAAACAGTGAAACGGACCAACAATGGTGCGATGATATCCAGACTGCCGACCGGGAATCGTGTGAATTTATCCTGGGTCAAGCGCTCGAACGCGCGCTCGATCAATTATACCAAGACCACGGCGCCGACATGTCCGCGTGGCGTTGGGGCGAATCCCACAAAGCGGTTCATGGCCACGGCTTATTCGGGTCGATCTCTGTTCTAAGCGGGATATTCAATTTGGAGATTTCTACGGGCGGCGGCTTTTATACGATCAATCGCGGCGGCCATTGGTTTTCACGAACCCGACCTTTTGCCAATATACATGGCTCAAGCTACCGGGCGATCTACGACATGGCCGATTTTGAGAATTCGTTTTTCATGCAATCGACCGGACAATCGGGCAACGTTTTTTCTGCCCATTACGATCAATTTATCGACAGCTGGGCCCACGTCGCTTATGTGCCGATGATCGTCAAGCGCAGCACCATTGAAAAAAACGCGTTGGGAATGCTCCGGTTCAGCCCCCTGTCATCGCCTTGATGCCCTTGATCGAGCGCCTGTCCGCTTTTGAAATTCATATGGTCTGTGGGTCCAGGCGGCGCTTATACTCTACGTCGATGTGGCATTAGAGTGTTTCCAGGAGTGAAGACCGTCCTGCAAGGTCAATCGATCCGGTGGATCGATTGAAGGGATGAACGGGACCGGTTTTCTCTCCGGAAAC
>SMXP01000091.1 GCA_004356335.1 Alphaproteobacteria bacterium
CCACCGAACGAATAACCTAACAGGTGAATCGGTTCGCTGGTGCCTTCCGCGTCGAGCAATTCGGTCAATTGGCGATCGAAAAGTTCCAGGTCGTAGGGACCGTCGGGTCGGTCGGAAAGGCCACGGCCATAAAGATCATAGGTCAGCACGCGGAAGTTCTGGTCGACCAGAAAGTCGGCAATGGGGCCGAACGTGTAGCTCGCATTGGCAAACCCATGGACCAAGACGATGGGCGTTGCGTTTTGCGCGCCGTGCCATTGATAATGAGTCACCCCGTCGGTAAGGCGGACGAAGTCCCCCCGTATATTTTTCGGAATGCGAAGCCGCGCCGTTTCGTCCAGCACCGGTAAATCAGGCACGAGCCAGACGTAAGACCCCATCATTGCTGCGAACACAATGACGATCCCACTGGTTACCATCTTCAGAAGCGGCTTGAGCCCCCACATAGGTCTTATTGTGCCATGAAAACATGGGCGAAGGTATAAAGAAAGTGGCGGGCTTCTGTTGCCAGGTGCCCGCCGAACCCCGCCTAGCCGTTAGGAAGCGGCTAGGAGTCAGATTTGAAGTTCTCGCACTGCATTAAGCAGCGAGAGCGACTTCTCCTTCATAGTTGTCATTCGCAACTATTAGGTTTGGACCGATAACGGTGGTACCTCACCGAGCAAAAGGAACACCTTTAGACGTCCGTCGAGCCTATTTCGCCCCCACAAAAACCCACCAAACCCGTGGAAATCTTGGTTTTCCGGTGTCTCGGCTCTATGGCCGATGGGCTTGTGGTGGAGGCGCCGGGTACCGCCCCCGGGTCCGATCCGCTTATTACGTGACCGTTTATCGCCATAGCCGGTGCGACCGGCACCCCCTCAATATAGGATTTCTGGGTTAAAATTTGAAGAGGGGGTGATCGAGCTCTAAATCCCCAGCTTACGGTTAACGAATCTTGTTCAAATGCCTCACATCTGTATGAGTTTGCGCCCGGTCTCCACCGTCCTTTGAGCCCATTCCGGGTCTTGCTCGAGATTACGCGCCACGGGGAAGGGCACATCGGCGCCCCGTTTGCATCCGGCCCGCTTTTTCCGCCTTGCTTTGGGCCTGTTATTTATGGTTGAAACGCGGTGTGTCTCGTCGAACAATCGTGATTGAATCGTGCCATGCAACAATATCTCGACCTCATAGCCCATGTGCGGGACAACGGCGTGCGCAAGCACGACCGCACGGGCACGGGCACGTTGTCGGTGTTCGGCCATCAGATGCGGTTTGATTTGACCCAAGGCTTTCCCGCGCTGACCACCAAGAAGCTGCATCTGAAATCCATCATCCATGAGCTGCTGTGGTTTCTGGCCGGCGACACCAATATCAAATATTTGAACGACCATGGGGTTACCATTTGGGATGAATGGGCCGACGATCAAGGCGATCTCGGGCCGGTTTACGGCCATCAATGGCGCTCGTGGCCGGTGCCCGAGGGCGGCCATGTGGATCAAATCAAAAACTTGGTGCGAGAGATCAAATCCAATCCGGATTCGCGGCGGCTTTTAGTTTGTGCGTGGAACGTGGCCGATGTGGCGCGCATGGCGCTGCCGCCGTGTCATTGTCTGTTTCAGTTTTACGTCGCCGAGGGAAAACTTTCCTGCCAGCTTTATCAACGCTCGGCCGATCTTTTCTTGGGCGTGCCGTTCAACATCGCCTCTTATGCGCTGCTCACCCTGATGGTGGCACAGGTGACCGGCCTCGAACCGGGCGAATTCGTGCACACGTTCGGCGATGCGCACCTTTATCTCAATCATCTGGAGCAAACCGATTTGCAACTCAGCCGGACGCCGCGGCCCCTGCCGGACATGCGGATCAACGGCCAAGTCAAAGATATTTTCGAGTTCCGCTACGACGACTTCGAACTCGTGAATTACGATCCCCACCCCCACATCAAAGCCCCGATAGCGGTTTAGGTCTCTTTGTCGGCCTCGGGCGTGGTGCGATAGGGCGCTGCCTCCGGTTGATACGTGCTCTTACACGTTTTGATCATAATTATTGTATACACACTGGTGTAAATACACTTGATTGTCAACAACCGTTCCGCTATGGCTTGGAGTGTTTCCAGGAAAAGTGGGGACCGGTTTTCCGTCCGGAAACACGACAAAACAACAACTTAGGGTCAGGTTTTGATTCCATCAAAACCGGAAAGACCCTAAGGGAAAGGCCACGCAATATGACTCGGCCGAAGCCGACCTATACGGATTTTGGGTGCACCTGCTTCAAGCTACGCAAGGCCATGCGGCGGGCCATGCGCCTTTATGAACGCCATTTGCGGCCGAGCGGTCTGAAGCTCACGCAATTTGGGCTCCTGGCCATGATCGGCGCGCAGAAATCCGCGTTGTCGATCACCTCCCTGGCCCACATCATGGCCATGGACCGCACCACATTGACCCGTAATTTGCGGCCTTTGGTGACCCAGGGCCTGGTCAATGTGGTCGATGGGCCCGATCAGCGGACCAAAGCAGTGGCGTTGACGGACAACGGAAGGGCTGCGGTTCAAGGCGCCGTGCCCTTGTGGAAAAACGCCCAGGCTGAGATCAGAGAAAAACTCGGCCGCGACTTTGTGGCCGACTTGAATAGCACCCTCGATCAAACTTTTTTGGGTCTGGCGTAAAATTCGCCCCATGGGCTTTGACCCGTTGCCTCGACCGTGTCATTTTCCGGTCGCTTATCGGTCCCACTAAACATGTCTCATTAATCCCATGCGCGTTTCGCTCATTGTCGCCATGTCGCAGAACCGAGTTATCGGCAAAGACAACGCCATTCCGTGGCGCATTTCTGCTGACATGAAACATTTCAAGAAGACGACTATGGGCAAGGTGATTGTCATGGGGCGGAAGACTTTCGAGTCGTTGGGCAAACCTTTGCCGGGCCGGTTCAACATTGTGCTGTCGCGCGATGAGTCTTATGGGCCGGATGGGGTCGAAGTGTTTCGTGACTTTGCCGATGTGGTGGCGTCCGATTTTTCCGCGCACCCGGAAGTAAAAGACGATGAGGTCATGGTCATCGGCGGTGCGGAGATTTACCGTCTTGCCTTGCCCTGCGCCACGCGCATTTACCTCACGGAAGTACGCGGCACCGTCGAGGGGGATACCTATTTTCCGGACTGGGATCGGGACAGCTGGCGGGAAGTGTCGCGCACTTTGGTGCCGCGCGATGACAAAGCCACCCACGATTGCAGCTTCGTGCTATTAGAGCGCATTCACAAAAAGTGTACGCGGTTTTTGGGTTCGAATGCGCGACCAATAACAAATCCAGAGCGCGTCGTTTGACGGTCGAGAAATCATCCCCTTGCGTGCAAAGAAAAGCCTATGACGTCGTTTGTTGAACTCGTCTCCATTTTGGCGCCGGTATTTTTGACGGCTTTGATCGGCTTTGTCTGGGCCAAGCGTAAGCTGCCGTTCGACCACGCCTTTGTTACTCGGATCGTGAGCTATCTGGGCACCCCCTGTCTGGTTTTCTATGCATTGTCGCAAGCTGAAGTGGATGCCGCGTCGCTGGGCACTGTCGCGGGCGGCATGGCGCTGTGTGTGTTGGCGTTTACCGCCATCGGTTATGTCGGGCTGAAGTTTTTGGGACTTCCCATTCGCGTGCACCTGCCGTCGCTGACCACACCCAATACCGGCAATATGGGGTTGCCGGTGGCGTTCTTTGCGTTTGGTCCCGAAGGTCTCTCTTACGCCATTGCCATCATGGCGTCGCTGATCCTCGTCTGTTTCACCCTCAATATTTGGATCGCTTCGGGCCGCGCGTCGCCCATAGAATCGCTCAAACAACCGATGATTTGGGCCGCCATCTTAGGCGGCGTGGTGCTGGCCGCCGATATCGACACACCGCGCTGGCTTGACAATACGACCAATCTGATCGGCGGTCTTTCCATACCCCTCATGCTTCTGGCTCTGGGTAGCAGCATGGCGGATCTCAAAGTCGAACATATCAAACGCAGTCTGGGTTTGGGCGCTTGGCGCATCGCCATGGGTTTTGGGGTGAGCTGGCTTGTCGTCGGCTGGCTTCAATTGGAGGGCGCTGCTGCCGGCATTCTCATTTTACAGGCAAGCATGCCTGTGGCGGTTTTCGCCTTTCTATTTGCTCAGCTTTACGATCAACGGCCGGCCGAAGTGGCCGGCACAATTGTCATGTCGACCCTCATCTCGGTCGTCACACTACCGCTCATATTGCTGTTTGTGCTCTAGGGTCTTTCCGGTTTTGATTCCATCAAAACCGGAAACACTCTATTGAGCGCCGCTGTCCAGTTTGTCCAAGACCTTCCTGGCGATATCCATAAAGATCTTGGATACGTCGCTTTCCGGATCTACCGCGACGACCGGCTTGCCTTGGTCGGCGCTTTCGCGCAAGGAAATGAGCAAGGGGATTTCCCCCAGAAAATCGCAGCCCAATTCTTTAGCCGTTCGCCGCACCCCGCCTTCGCCAAAAATAAAAGATTTTTCGCCGGTTTTGGGACTCACGAAATAGCTCATATTTTCGACCATGCCGAAGACTGGGATCTTCGTCGTCCTGAACATGTTCAAGCCCTTGCGGGCATCGATGAGCGCAATTTCCTGAGGCGTTGAGACAATCACCGCGCCTGCAATGGGCACTTTCTGCACCAGGGTCAGTTGGGCATCGCCGGTTCCCGGTGGCATGTCGATGACCAACACGTCGAGCGTCCCCCAATTCACATCCTTACTCATTTGGGAGACGGCGCTCATGACCATGAGTCCTCGCCAGATCATGGGTGTGTCTTCATCGACCATGAGTCCCATGGACATGACTTTGATTCCAAATGCCTCGGGCGCTTGAAGTTTGCTGCCATCCGATGTGGGCGTTTCCTTGAGGTTGAGCATGCGTGGAACCGAGGGTCCATGCACATCGGCGTCGAGCAACCCGACCTTCTTGCCCAACGCTTTAAGCGCCAATGCCAGGTTGACGGCGACCATGGATTTGCCGACGCCGCCTTTGCCGCTGGCCACGGCGATGATCTTATCGACACCCGGAATCGGCTCCACGGCGACGGGCGATGATTTTGCTGTGCTGTCGGCCATGGCCTGCGGGCTGACGCGAGCGGGCTGTTGCCCCTTCCTGTCGGAAGGCAGGGGGCTCATGACGCCGGCCCGTTTGGCGGCGGCCTCTACATCCGGTTTGGTGGCGGTGTCGGAATGTGCCGTTAGGACGGCGGACACGGATAAAATGCCCGGGATCTTGTAAAGCGCGTCCTCGCACGCCTTGCGTAAAGGCTCTTTAGCCTCTCCGTCTTGCGGCGACACTTCCACGGCAAAGCTCACATGACCGTCCTTGACCTCCAGGCCTTGGATCATGCCCAGGGACACCACGTCTTTTGATTGATCGTCATCGATGACCTGGCGCAAAGCCTCGATAACATTGTCTTTGGTGATGGCAGCCATGGCTAGCGAGCTCGCAAATCCTATGGCAGGGTTCCCGCCAGAGTGACGAGGGTCCGCTGCCGCACCATAACATATTGATTGCAGGGCGGTTTCAACCATAGGATTTCGATGGTTATTTTACCGAAACACGCCGAGCTTTCGTTGAACAGTGCGGGCGAGTATCCTATAACCGGCTCGAGTGAGTCTCGGTCCGTGCGGCAAACCGCCGTGTAACCGACCCTCGTGTGGTATTCCCTGGAAATTTTTGAGAAAGAGAGTTCCCCATGCCTAGGAATCAAAAAAGTGGCGGCGGTGGTGGCGGGCCTTGGAGTCAAACGCCGCCCGGGGGGCGCGGTGGCGGTCCCCAGCCGCCTGATCTGGAAGAATTGCTGCGGCGCGGCCAAGACAAGATGAAGAACGTGCTGCCGAGCGGTGGCGTCGGCGGGTTTGCCATCCTGGTTGGCGTTGCCATTCTCCTTTTGTTGTGGGGGTTAAGCGGTTTTTACACGGTCGAAGCGGAAGAACAGGGTGTCGTATTGCGGTTCGGCAAGCTCAACAGAATCACGACCCCCGGCCTTAATTATCATCTGCCGTTTCCGATCGAGACGGTCTCTACGCCGAAGGTGACCAGCATCAATCAGATCAATATCGGGGTTAATCAGCAAGATCGCGATATCCCCTTCGAAGGCCTGATGCTGACCGGCGACGAGAACATCGTGAATATTCATTTCTCGGTGTTTTGGCTGGTAAGGCCGGCCGAAGAAAGACCCGACGGTACGAGCGTTCCGAGCGGGGCGGCGGATTATCTGTTTAATGTTCAAAATCCCAATCAAACGGTAAAGGCGGTTGCCGAAAGCGCCATGCGCGAGGTGGTGGGACGCAACGACCTTGAGCCGATCATTACCGAAGGCCGGCAAATCGTTGAGGCGGAGACGCTACAAATCATTCAGAGCACGCTGGATAGTTACAACACCGGTATTCTGATCACACAAGTTCAGCTGCAAAAGGCGGACCCGCCCGATCAAGTGATCGATGCGTTCCGCGACGTGGTGGCGGCGGAGCAGGATCAGGAACGATTATTCCAAGAAGCCCGTGCTTTCGCCAACAAGATCGTGCCGGAAGCGCGCGGTGAAGCGCAACAGATAATTCAACAAGCGGAAGGCTATAGAGCACAAACCGTCGTCGATGCGAATGGTGAGGCGGCACGCTTCAATTCGATCTATCAAGAATACAGGCTGGCGAAATCGATAACGCGGGAACGCATGTTTCTTGAAACCATGGAGCGGGTATTTAGAGACAAAAACAAGATCATTATCGACGAAAGGGCGGGCACGGGTGTGGTGCCTTATTTGCCGCTTCCGGCATTACAACGCAGCACCGAACAGGGAGGCAGCCAATGAGCCCGAAATTTATTGCGGTTATAGCCGTCGTCCTCATCCTCGGTTTTCTCGGTCTTCAGTCCGTTTACACGGTTCATCAAACGAAACAAGCTATCGTCTTGCAGTTTGGTGAGACAGTGCAGATATCGCAGGAGCCTGGTTTGTATTTCAAGCTGCCCCTCATTCAAAACGTTATCTTGTTGGACAACCGCCTTCTGTTACTTGATCAGGCTCCCGAAGAAATTGTTGCCCAGGACCAAGAACGGCTCATTGTCGATGTGTTTGCCAGATTCCAAATTATCAATCCACTCAATTTCTATCGCACGGTCAACAACGAAGCGAATGCCCGCCAGCGTTTATCACGGTTCCTCAATTCAAATATGCGGCGGGTATTGGGTAGTGTTGTGTCGACGGAAATTGTCTCCGGCGATCGCAACGCTTTGATGGAGCTGATCGAACAGGGTGTCAACAACGAGGCGGAATCTGCGGGCCTCGGCATCGCGATCCGGGATGTGCGCATTAAGCGTGTCGATCTTCCCCAGGCAAACAGTCAGGCCGTCTACGAACGCATGCGCAGTGAACGGCAGCAATTGGCGGCACAATACCGCGCCGTAGGTGAAGAAAGAGCCCGGACCATTCGCGCCCAGGCGGAACGGCGTGTCACGGTCACGTTAGCCCGTGCCCGCGAGGACGGTGAAATCAAACGCGGCCATGGCGACGCCCTGCGTAACGCCATTTTTGCCTGCGCCTTTGGTGCCGATCCGGATTTCTTCTCTTTCTATCGATCCATGCAGGCCTATGAACAAGCCTTCCAGAGTCAGGACACGACCATGGTGCTGTCTCCGGATTCGGAATTCTTCCAATTTTTCGGCAATGCGTACGGGGCCAGGGATGTAAGGGAGGAGACAATAGATAGGGCGCCGGCGCCACGGCTGCGCTCTTCGGATCCCCGCTGTTCGCCCGGCGGCTCCTATGATTTGTCGGATATCGATTTTCTGGCGGCTAGCGCGCCGACCGTTGAAACGGATCCACTCGACGCCGCCCCTGAGCCTGAAATTATTGAAGCTCCGTAGGCAGGCATCCCGCGCCTTAATGCTCCGGCTTAGGGACCTCGAGCGCATTCAGGAGTAAGACCGGCCTTGCCAAGGTCAATCGATCCGGTGGATCGATTGAAGGGATGAACGGACCCGGTTTTCCGTCCGAATGCGCGACAGAACAAAGACTTGAGAGCACGTTAGGGATGCCATCTTTTGTCAACGTTCTAGGTTGACATATTCTTGCAAGCAGGCCATCTGGCCAGAGGAGGGGGCGCGTGAAGGATCTGATCGTCGCCATAGGGCTTGTCTTTGTCATTGAAGGCGGCCTTTACGCCTTATTTCCGCATTCCATGCAGAATATGCTGCGGTTGGCGATCGACGCCTCACCCGAGTCTCTGCGTATAATGGGGCTTGTGGGGGCGTGTTTAGGGGTCGCGATTGTCTGGTTAATGCGTGGATGACATCACTTTCTCACAAGATAGTGTGAAAAATGACCTGGAAATGCCCAAATTCTTCCATAATGTAATGACTCACTGGCTTAACAACCGCGGATTATGAAGGGCTTCAACGCCCCCGATGACTGCAAAAGGAGTTCCGTTGTGCCAAAACACTTGTTCCATACCCCTCACGCGGCACTGCGATGGGTGGCGCCTTTGGTTTTGGTCGCGGCCGTTGCGCTGGGCGGCCAAGTTGCCAGCGCGCAACCGCGCGATGCGCCAAGAAGTTTTGCCGATCTGGCGGAGGAATTGTCGCCTGCAGTGGTCAATATTTCCACGTCGACCAAGGTAGCGCAGAGACTAAACCGCGAATTTTCCATGCCCGAACTCCCGCCCGGGTCGCCATTCGAAGACTTTTTCAAGGAGTTTTTTGATGAGCGAACGCAGCGAGGGCCCCGCAAGGTTACCTCTTTGGGTTCCGGATTTGTGATCGACCCCAGCGGCATTGTCGTGACCAACAACCATGTGATTGACGGAGCCGATGAGATCACGGTGAAGTTCAGTGATGGAACCGAACTCGATGCGATCGTGTTGGGCCGTGACGCCAAGACGGATTTGGCTGTTCTCAAGATAGAACCCGATCACCCCTTGCCCGCTGTTGAGTGGGGCGAGTCGGATGACATGCGGGTCGGCGATTGGGTGATGGCAATCGGTAATCCCTTTGGGCTTGGCGGTACGGTCACCGCCGGCATTATTTCCGCCCGTAACCGCAACATCAATGCCGGACCGTATGACGACTTCATCCAAACCGATGCGTCGATCAATAAGGGCAATTCGGGTGGTCCCTTGTTCAATTTGGATGGACAGGTGATCGGTGTGAACACCGCAATCATTTCTCCGTCGGGGGGCTCAATCGGTATCGGCTTTTCGATTCCGTCGGCGATCGCAAAAAACGTCATTTTACAGCTGCGCGAATATGGCGAGACGCGCCGTGGTTGGCTTGGTGTGCGCATTCAATCTGTGACTCCTGATATTGCAGAAAGTATGGATCTGGATCATCCCATGGGTGCGTTGGTTGTCGGTGTAGAGGATGACGGCCCGGCTAAGGATGCGGGCGTCAAGGTTGGTGATCTGATTGTCGAATTTGATGGCAAGGAAGTCCCGACCATGCGTGATCTGCCGCGCATCGTGGCCGAAACCGAAATTGGCAAGTCGGTCGAAATTGAGATCATTCGCGATGGTCGACGAAGAACGATCAAGGTCGGAATCTCCCGACTCGAAGAAGCGTCGATTACCGCAGAAGACGATTCTTCCGACCAAGAGACACCGCAATCGGAAACGCCCAGCTTGGGACTAACCTTATCCAACCTCACGGTCGAACTCAGAACGCGATACGATATTGATGATGATGTGGAAGGTATCGTTGTCGTCGATGTCGATCCCGATAGCGACGCCATCAATAAAGTGCGTGAAGGAGACGTTATCGTGGAAGTCGGTAATGCCACCGTGAACACACCGGCAGAGGCGATCAAGGCGATCGACCAGTTGTTGGACGAAGATCCCAATAAGCCTGTCTTGCTTCTTCTCAATCGCGGCGGGGAACCGGCGTTTCGCTCGGTTCGCCCCAAGACGCCGGCATAGCCGTTGCGTTCCGATTTTTGCTCGGCGTTTCAGCCTGATCTGGAGGCTTCGATCTGTTCGGCGCTATAGCCTTGGAGAAAAAGCAGGGCCGTAAGATCGCTATGGACTATAATCGCGTCGGCGGCGTCGGCCAATATTTTGTGGGGTTTAAACGCCACGCCGAGACCGGCCTGTTCAATCATGCTGACGTCGTTGGCGCCGTCACCCACGGCCATGGTTTGTTGGCGCGTCAAAGCACGGTCACGGGCGTAGGCCTTTAAGGTGTCGCATTTCGCCGCGCGCCCCAATATGGGCTCGGCAACCTGTCCGGTTAATCGTCCGCCTTCCAATACCAAAAGATTGGCTTTGTGATGCTCGAAGCCCGCCGCTTTGGCCACGCGATCGGTGAAGAAAGTGAAGCCGCCGGACACAAGGCAGGTCACCGCGCCGTGCCTGCGCATTGTCCCGACAAGGTCTCTCGCTCCCGATGTCAAGGTAATGCGTTGGTCGAACACCCGCTGCAACACCGCCTCGTCAAGTCCTTTGAGCAGTGCCACGCGCTCCCGTAGAGACGACTCGAATTCAAGCTCTCCCGCCATGGTGCGGCGGGTAATATGGGATACTCGTTCCTTGATGCCGGCGAAATCGGCCAATTCATCCAAGCACTCTTGCTCGATGATTGTTGAATCCATGTCGGCAATGAGCAATGTCTTGCGACGATTTTCGAGCGGCTGGATCACCGCATCGAGTGGTTCGCCGTCAAATTGAGTGAGCACGCTTGCCACGATGTTGTTGCGCTGGTCACGTTCACTTGCGTTGCCGTCAAACGGGATATCACAGGCGAGGTCTTGCGCGAGCCAAGAAGGCGGGGCGGCCATGAAGCCTTGGGCGCTCAACACATCGCGCGCCGTTGCCGCATGGGCCGGTGTCAGCACGCGTTGTGCGGGGTGGCTGATGAGCGTTAGGACAAAAGACATTGAGCTTAATGCCGCCTCGGGCCATATAGCTGCCAATGACAAAACCCGCGATCCTTATTGCAGGCCCGACGGCCAGCGGCAAGTCGGCTGTAGCGCTTAAATTGGCTCAAGCGCTGGGTGGCGTTGTGATCAATGCCGATTCCATGCAGGTCTATGGCGATTTGCGCGTGCTGACAGTCCGGCCCACCGCCGAACAGGAGGCCCGGGCACCTCATCGGCTTTATGGGGTGATGGGCGCCGAGCAAAACTGCTCGGTCGGCCGTTGGCTCGGTCTCGTCGAGGCCGCGCTGGCGGAAAGCCGGCGGCAAAATTGGCCGCCGATTTTTGTCGGCGGCACGGGGCTTTACTTCAAGGCGCTGACCGACGGGCTGGTACGCGTGCCCGACATACCCAATGGGGTGAGGCAGCAAGCGCGGCAATTGTTCACCGAGCTGGGCGCTGCGCGCTTTCGGCAAAATTTGGCACAGCGGGATCCGGAGGCCGCGGCGCGATTGCCGTCTTCGGATAGACAGCGCCTGATTCGGGCATGGGAAGTTGTCGCCGCCACGGGCACGCCGTTGAAGGATTGGCAACAAACCGAGGCCAACCCGCCTTTGGTCAGCCACCCGGTCCAGATCGTCCTGCAGCCGGACCGCGCCTGGCTCTATGGCCGATGCGATGCCCGGTTCGATCGGATGATCGCCCAAGGCGCCATTGACGAGGTCAGATCCCTCATGGCCCGCCGGTTGGCGCCGGATCTGCCGGCCATGAAAGCGCTCGGTGTGCCGCTCCTGATCGCGGCTCTTGAGGGCAGATGCACCATGGACGAGGCCATAAGCGCGGCCAAGACCGCCACCCGGCACTATGCCAAGCGGCAAATGACGTGGTTTCGGAATCAGATGATTTCTTGGAAGAGAGTTTCAGAGCAAGATTCAGAAAGAATAGCTGAAGAAATCTTTTCAATTATTCGCGAAAATACCTTGACCACGGATTAAGCCGGCGTTAGGTTGCGCGCTCTTCGAGGCCGGCCTGCAGGCCGGCTTTTGTTTGGTTCTTGAAGCGATCGCTCGGCACGTCCTATTAACTCTGCACGTTCCATTAACCATGGGGACTTATGGCTAGAGAGCACCAGGAAAGGCGCAGTTTCATGCCGGCGGCAACGGAAAAAAGCGGAGCACAGCGGCTCACGGGTGCTCAGATTGTCGTGCAGGCCCTGCTCGACAATGGGGTCGATACGGTGTTTGGCTATCCCGGCGGCGCCGTGCTGCCGATTTATGATGCTTTATTCGAGCATGCGGAGCTCCGCCATGTGCTGGTCCGCCACGAGCAAGGGGCGGTTCATGCGGCCGAAGGGTATGCCCGGTCGACCGGGCGGCCCGGAATCGTGCTGGTGACCTCGGGGCCGGGGGCCACGAATGTGGTGACCGGGCTGGCCGATGCCATGATGGATTCCATCCCGATCGTTTGCCTCACCGGTCAAGTGGCGACCCATCTGATTGGCTCCGACGCCTTCCAAGAGGCCGACACGGTCGGTATCACCCGGCCGTGCACCAAACATAATTGGCTTGTGAAAGTGGCCGCCGACTTGCCGCGGGTGTTGCATGAAGCGTTTTATGTGGCGACCAGCGGCCGACCGGGGCCCGTGGTTGTGGACATCCCCAAGGATATTCAATTCGCCGAAATCGACTATTTCGGCCCCAAGAATATCGAACACCGCAGCTATAAGCCCCAGGTGACAGGCGACCCGAAAAAGATTGAGGCGGCGGTAGATCTGATGGCGGGCGCCAAGCGGCCGATCTTTTATACCGGTGGCGGTGTCATTAATTCCGGACCGGAAGCGTCCAAACTGTTGCGCGAATTGGTACAATTGACCGGTTACCCGATCACATCGACTCTGATGGGCCTCGGCGCCTACCCGGCAAGCGATCCCCAATGGCTGGGTCTGGTGGGCATGCATGGAACCTATGAATCAAACAACGCGATGCACGATTGCGATGTCATGATCAATATCGGCGCGCGTTTCGACGACCGGGTGACCGGTCTGCTTGAGGCATTTTCGCCGGAATCGAAGAAAATCCATGTGGATATCGATCCGTCGTCGATCAACAAGAATATCTTGGTCGATATCCCCATTATCGGGGATTGTGCCAGGGTTCTCGGCGATCTGATCAAAGTGTGGAAACGCAGAAAATTAACAACGGACGAGTGCGCCATCCAACCTTGGTGGACGCAAATCGACAAATGGCGTGATCGCCAATGCTTAAAATACAAACAAAGCAGCACGATCATAAAACCGCAATACGCCATCCAAAGGCTTTACGAACTAACCAAGGATATGGACGTCTATATCTCCACTGAAGTCGGTCAGCATCAAATGTGGGCCGCGCAACATTACAAATTCGAAGAACCCAATCGTTGGATGACATCGGGCGGATTAGGGACGATGGGTTACGGACTACCCGCCGCTGTGGGCATTCAAATCGCTCATCCCGATTCGCTTGTTATCGATATTGCGGGCGAAGCGTCGGTGTTGATGACAATGCAGGAATTATCGACGGCGGTTCAACACGATTTGCCGATCAAAGTATTCATCATCAACAATCAATATATGGGCATGGTGCGGCAATGGCAGGAAATATTGCATGACCGGCGCTATTCTCACTCTTATACGGAGGCATTGCCCGATTTCGTCAAACTCGCCGAGGCCTACGGGGCATGCGGTTTGCGGGTGGAAAAGCCCGAGGACGTGGATGATGTCATCAAGGAAATGATCAGCGTCAATCGGCCGGTCCTGGTCGATTGTGTGGTCGACAAAGAAGAAAACTGTTTTCCGATGATTCCATCGGGCGCGGCCCACAACAAAATGATTCTAAGCCAGGAAGAAAGCCCACGGGAAATGTCCGAAGAAGGTAAGGTCCTGGTTTAGGTTTATCGATCCAAAGGGAGAACCGACATGCCATTGCCGGATTCTCGTGTTCAAGCATCCCGTTTGGTGACTCTTGCGGCAGAACAAGGAAAAACGGCAAGCCTATGATCGAGGACAAGCCTGCTGAACGTCGATGCATTGCTATTCTCGTGGATAACGAGGCGGGCGCCTTGGCGCGTGTCATCGGCCTGTTTTCCGGCCGCGGCTACAACATCGATAGTTTGACGGTGGCCGAAGTCGATCCGGAAAAGCACACATCGCGGATCACCATTGTTACGCAAGCGACGCCGATGATCGTTGAACAAATCAAAGCACAGCTTAATCGATTGGTGCCCGTACAAAGCGTCGTCGATATGACCACGGAATATGAATCCGTCGAACGTGAATTGGCGTTGGTCAAAGTATGCTGTACCGGTGAGAAGCGCGTCGAATCGTTGCGCCTGTCCGAAGTGTTTCGCGCGCATGTTGTCGACACGACACATGAATCGTTTGTATTTGAACTGACAGGGGCGCCGTCCAAGCTGGATGCTTTTGTTAATTTAATGCGTCCGTTGGGTCTGGTGGATGTCTCGCGCACCGGCGTTGTCGCCATCGCCCGCGGGTCTGAAATTATGTAATCGACTGAATGAGAAAGGGTTAGCCATGCGCGTTTATTATGATCGCGATGCGGATGTCAATCTGATCAAGGGGAAGAAGGTCGCCATTATCGGCTATGGCAGTCAAGGCCATGCCCATGCGCTGAATTTAAGAGATTCAGGCGTGAGCGATGTGGCTGTCGCGTTACGCGACGGATCATCTTCCGCCAAGAAGGCACAAAGCGCCGGCCTGACGGTCATGAGCGTCGCCGAGGCGGCGAAATGGGCCGACGTCCACATGATGCTGACCCCCGATGAATTGCAGGGCGACATTTACAAAGATCACTTGCACGACAATATGAAACAAGGGGCGGCCCTTTTCTTTGCCCACGGTCTTAATATCCATTTCAATCTGATCGAGCCGCGCCAAGACCTCGACGTGATGATGGTGGCGCCCAAAGGACCCGGACACACGGTGAGGAGCGAATATATGCGCGGTGCCGGGGTGCCGTGTCTTTTGGCGATCCACCAGGACAGTACCGGCAACGCCCACGATTTGGGTCTGTCCTATGCATCGGCAATCGGCGGCGGCCGTGCCGGGATCATCGAGACAACATTCCGCGAAGAATGCGAAACCGATCTGTTCGGTGAACAAGTGGTGTTGTGTGGTGGATTGGTCGAACTCATCCGCGCCGGTTACGAAACATTGGTCGATGCAGGCTACGCGCCTGAAATGGCCTATTTCGAATGTTTGCACGAGGTCAAATTGATTGTCGACTTGATCTATGAAGGCGGCATCGCCAATATGAACTATTCGATTTCCAATACGGCCGAATATGGGGAATATGTGTCCGGTCCGCGCATCATCAATGACGCAACCAGGGCCGAAATGAAAAAGGTGCTGCAAAATATTCAGTCGGGCAAATTTACCCGTGATTGGATGCTCGAAAACAAAGTCGGCCAACCCAGCTTCAAGGCCATGCGGGCCAAATCCGAAAGCCATCCGATCGAACAGGTGGGCGAACAATTGCGCGCCATGATGCCCTGGATCGCCGAGCGGCGATTGGTCGACAAGGAAAAGAACTAAAGCAACAGCCGAGCGATCGGGCCTCGCCGCCCTAAAAGGGCGGGCGCGTAAAGGGGCAATGAGGGCGCACAACACAATGCGATCATTCTGGGAAACCTTGGCTAATGCCGTCTTGGGGGAAAGACGGCACAAGATGACGGCCTTTATCGTACCTTTGCTGCTGCTGGCCGCGCTTGCGGGTATTTTTCTGCTCGGCGGAAGTTGGCTGTCGCTTGACGGTCAAGGCGAAGTCGAACAACTAATCCAAATGGTGCGACAAACTCTGTGGGCGCCGGTCGCGGTTTTCGTGGTGTTCACGCTGGTCGGGTTCACGGGATTTCCGCAATTCATTCTAATGGCCGCCACCGTGGTTCTGTTCGGACCCTGGCTCGGTTTTCTTTATGCCTGGCTCGGTACGGTAGTCAGCGCCTGTGCCGGATTTTGGGTCGGCCAATTCATGGGCGCCGATTTGTTACGTCGCTACGGTGGTGCCAGGATCAATTGGATCAGCGAACAGCTCGGCCGACGCGGCGTGTTGGCCAGCGGTGTTGTGCGTCTGGTGCCGACCGGCCCGTTCGTCATGATCAATCTGACCGCGGGTGTATCTCATATCGGTTTCCCGCAGTTTGTGTTGGGCACACTTATGGGGGTCATACCCAAGGCGGCCCTTATGGCGTTTCTCGGCGCGAGTTTGTTTGAGTTTCTGGCCAGCCGGGATCCTCAGGCGCTTGTTATCGGGGCTTTGGCTCTGGCTGTATGGGGTGTCTTCGGCCATCTAATCTGGCGGTTTGTCCAAAAGGCGGGTGGCAAAGACATCAAGTCGGCAGATCCCATGGCTGAACGGCCCAAACAATCCAATGCAGATGGCGGGCCCGCCGAGGGCGTCACGGACTAGGGTCCGGTTTTGATGGAATCAAAACCGGAAGGACCCTGCGATGCCATAGGGCGAAAGCAAAATCGTCCTGTATCAAGCGTTTTAAGCTATTGCGATTATCGCCGGTTTGGGCGTAATAATCCGCCTTCAGCCCTTTGAGCGTCTCGTTGAGGCCTGTTGAGGCTCATGAGGGTTGTGGTAAACACATGTTTGCATGGGCGTTTTGATGACTTCGAGCGCGACCAAGTTGTTCCACGGAACAATCCGACGGCCCGATTTTAGGGTTGCCGGCGCCGTCGCGCTGGTGTCTGCGAGCGGTGCAACCGCTACGCCTTTGCCGTTAGACGAGATCCTCCTCCTTAGCTGCCCCTGAGTGCTGGCTAGGCCTCTGACCGAGGCAGGCGCTTAGGGGATGACATCTCAGCAAAAATCAGCATGTTAGAGAGAAGGACTTCTTACCATGAGCCCTGTATCAGGCGACCATATCGTACGAATTTTCGACACAACCTTGCGCGACGGCGAGCAATCTCCGGGTGCGTCGATGAATCTGGAAGAAAAGATCCAAATCGCCGAAATGTTGGAATCCATGGGCGTCGACATTATCGAAGCCGGGTTTCCCATTGCGTCGAACGGCGATTTCGAAGCCGTTCACGAGATTTCGAAAATCGTCACAGACTCGATTGTCTGTGGTCTGGCGCGTGCCAGTGCCAAAGATATCGATCGCGCCGCCGAAGCACTTAAACCCGCCGCACGGCCGCGGATTCATACGTTTATTTCGACCAGCCCGGTTCACATGAAGCACAAACTTCAATTAGAGCCGGAGCAGGTGCTCGACGCCGTGGTCTTCAGTGTGTCTCACGCCCGCAAATATTGTGACGATGTGGAATGGTCTCCAGAAGATGCCACGCGGACGGATCATGATTTTCTGTGCCGTACCGTCGAGGCCGCCATCAAGGCGGGTGCCAGCACCGTGAACATCCCCGATACGGTCGGTTATACCGTACCGGATGAATTCGGCAATCTGATCCGCATGCTCAAAGAGCGGGTGCCGAATATCCATAAGGCCGTTATTTCCACCCATTGTCATAACGATCTCGGTTTGGCTGTGGCCAATTCGATCGCCGGCGTCGTCGCGGGGGCGCGGCAGATCGAATGCACAATCAACGGCTTGGGCGAACGGGCCGGCAATGCCGCCATGGAAGAGCTTGTTATGGTGTTCAGAACGCGCGGCGACGCCCTGCCATTCGACACCCGCATCGATTCAACGAAAATTACCAAAGCGTCGAAACTGGTCGCCACCATCACCGGCTTTCCGGTGCAATACAACAAGGCTATTGTGGGCAAGAACGCATTTGCCCATGAAGCGGGTATTCATCAAGATGGCATGCTCAAACACAATCAGACCTACGAGATTATGACGCCGGCAAGCGTGGGCTTGCGCGAATCCAGTCTGGTTATGGGCAAGCATTCGGGCCGCCACGCCTTCCGCGAGAAGCTGAAGGAGTTAGGCTATGAGCTCGGTGATAATGCGATCCAAGATGTGTTCAAGCGGTTCAAGGATGTCGCCGACAAGAAAAAGGAAATTTTCGATGAAGATATTATCGCTTTAGTGGATGACCAGGTGTTTCGGGCCTATGATCGCATTCGTGTCGCTTCTTTACGGGTTGTCGCAGGCACTGAGGGGCCGCAAGAGGCAGATCTCACTTTAGAGGTCGATGGTCAGATGCAGCGGCATAAGGCCACAGGCGATGGCCCGGTGGATGCCGTGTTCAACGCCATCAAGGCGATTTGCGGCCACCACGCCCATCTCAAGCTGTTTCAAGTCAATGCCGTCACCCAAGGTACCGACGCCCAAGCTGAAGTAAGCGTGCGCCTGGAAGAAGACGGCAGAAGTGTGGTCGGCCTGGGCGCCGATACGGATACTTTGGTGGCGTCTGCCAGGGCCTATGTGAACGCCTTGAACAAACTTGCCGTAAAACGCCAAAAGACCGCGCCAGGGGGGTCTATTGAAGCAGCGCCATAACTTCCACGGAACGTTAAAGGATGGTAAAAGGAGGCAGCGCCCCTATGTTTGCCGCCTTTTAAAGTTAAAGTTAATGGGTTGCGTTTTATGATACATATTCCGGGAGCACCGTTACCGTGCGATCGGGCGCTGAGTTTCGCCTTAATCACAGTAGGGCAGGAATAAATATGTTCGGAAGTTTGTTCGGGCTTTTATCGGCCGATATGGCCATCGATCTCGGTACGGCCAATACCCTGGTCTACGTTAAGGGCCGCGGGATCGTTTTGAATGAGCCGTCCGTGGTTGCCATCATCAATAAGGGCGGCAAGAGCCAGGTTCTGGCCGTTGGCAACGAGGCGAAGATGATGCTGGGGCGCACCCCCGGTAATATCACCGCGATTCGGCCTATGCGGGATGGCGTGATTGCCGACTTTGAAATTGCTGAGGAGATGATCAAGCACTTCATCCGCAAGGTCCACAATCGGCGATCTTTTGCCAGCCCTTTGATTGTGGTGTGCGTGCCGTCCGGATCGACCGCGGTCGAACGCCGGGCCATTCAGGAATCGGCGCTGGCCGCAGGGTCGCGTCGGGTTTATCTCATCGAAGAGCCCATGGCGGCGGCGATCGGTGCCGGATTGCCGGTGACCGAGCCGACCGGCTCCATGGTTGTCGATATCGGCGGCGGCACAACGGAAGTGGCGATTCTTTCCTTGGGCGGCATT
This sequence comes from Alphaproteobacteria bacterium, assembly GCA_004356335.1. Lineage (GTDB taxonomy): Bacteria > Pseudomonadota > Alphaproteobacteria > SMXP01 > SMXP01 > SMXP01. The sequence continues at coordinate 19,006 of SMXP01000091.1, forward strand.
GTCTATTCACGCTCGGTGCGGGTGGGCGGTGATAAGATGGATGAGGCCATCATCGCCTATATTCGACGTATGCATAATCTGCTGGTTGGCGAGGCCAGCGCCGAGCGAATCAAGAAGGAAATCGGATCGGCCATACCGCCGGCCGATGGCAATGGTCTGACCATTGAGATAAAGGGCCGGGATCTGATGAATGGCGTACCAAAGGAAATCACCGTGGGTCAGCGGCAAATAGCCGAAAGTCTTGCTGAGCCGGTTGCTGCTATTGTCGAAGCCGTCAAGGTGGCGCTGGAATCGACCCCTCCGGAGCTTGCCGCCGATATTGTGGATAAAGGCATCGTCTTGACCGGCGGCGGTGCCCTTCTGGCGAATATGGATCAGGTGATTCGTAATGAAACAGGCCTGCCGGTGAGCATCGCGGATGAGGCGCTATCCTGCGTTGCTTTGGGTACCGGAAAGGTGCTTGAACACCTGAAAAGCATGAAACACATCGTCACTTCGGTTTACTAGGCTTGCATCAAGCTTATAATTGTTGGGAGTGAGCCGATTGTTCGGCCCTTGTTGAGAAGCGTGGTCAGCTCGGAGAGTTTGGGAGCACACGTAAGTGCGAGAACGAGTAGGACAGG
>SMXP01000092.1 GCA_004356335.1 Alphaproteobacteria bacterium
AAATGAAAACGAATTCAGTGCAATGGTTGTGCTCGTTTATAATATCGGTACGTCCGCCTTCGGAAATTCGACCGTATTACGCAAACTCAATGCAGGGGATCATGCCGAAGCCGCAGAGGCTTTTTTAATGTGGGATAAAATACGCCTAGACGGTCAACCGGTCGCCAATGAATATCTAAAAACCCACCGCCACAAAGAACGCACCATGTTCTTAGAGCCGGTCCGCTGATAGTCTCGAACAACCAAGTGTCATCGACCCTAGCCCCGTCTCTTAAAAGGACGTTGTCATGCCGTCACGCCGCCAGCTTATCCAAATGACGCCGCAAGAAATAGACGCCTATCTCGGCGCAAGCCAAGAACGGCTGATTATTGTGTCGAATGGTAAGAACGGTTTTCCTCATCCCATGCCCATGAATTTTTACATGGATGAGGGGAAAAACCTATGGACGACAACCTTCCGCAAGAGTCAGAAAGTCAAGAACCTCGAGCGGGATCCCCGCGTCGCTCTCTTGGTTGAATCGGGGAAGGATTACGCTGAACTCAAGGCGGTTATCATCTATGCACAGGTCGAGATTATCGACGACAAGGACGTCGTCCTGGATACCCTAATAAAGATCGCATCGAAATTCTTCCCCCGGGAACAGCGCCAGCTTGATGCCGTACGGGCAGAAGTTCAATCCACCGCGGAAAAGCGAGTGGCCTTAAAGTGTACGCCATTATCCTATGTCAGCTGGGACCACACCAAACTGGAAGGTCACTATTAGGTTTCGTGATAGCGCTCTGTGCTTCATAATCGGGTTTGCAATGCCGAATTAGGAATTAAAGTCGGTCGACCATAATAGTGAGTGCAGGTGTATCATGTTTGGTATCGGTATGATTGCGGGCAGAGCATTACCCGGTGGTTATGAGCTTTTAAGTTGGCTGCCGGCTCTTGGATTATCCACCTTATTGGGAATAGGAAGCTTGACCCAGGACATGATTGATTGGCCTGTTTGGATCAGCTTTCTCGTTGGCACATATCAAACCATTGTTTATCCGCTGGTGCATCTGTTTGCACAAGACCTCTCCGAATGGACAATCGATGTCGGCGCCGTAGCTCTTGGAGCGATCACTTTGATCTCGAGACTGATTCTTCAGTTCGTCGGATCGGCAATTGTTTTTGTTGTTCTGGTGGCAGCCCTTTTCTTTGTTGCCACGTGATTGGACCCACAGCCGGTTATGACGGTGAGAAGTTTATCGCATCGGCCGGATAGCCTAAATCCTGCGCCCGCTTTCTCAACACGGTTTTGGCGTCTTCGGCGGACTTAAAAATCTCTATGGGCTGGGCAATCCGTTGCTCGCCCGTCCGCTCCGGGCAAAAGACCGTTGGATAGGCTCTGACCCGACCGTCGAAATCCCGCACGATCCTAACTTCGAAGCTTCGTCCTTGAGCGTATCGTAGATCCTCGACCATGTGCGATCTCCTGTCCTAATCGGCCTGATTTTGCGCCGAAATGGGACGGTCGTCCAGAGGTCTGCTAGAGCGCATTCAGGAAAAGTGGATACCGGTTTTCCGTCCGAATGCGCGACAAAACAAAGACTTAGAGTGCGTTAGCGATTCCATCTTTTGTCAACGCGCTCTAACCCGGCGCCTTGAGAAGACCATATTTTCCGGCTAAGACACTGGCAGCGGGATGAAGAACAAGAGAGCCTCGCCATGGCTGTGGAGGCTGTTTTTTTGTCGGAGGACCCCCATGCAACATTTTAAGCCGATAGCTCTTTGTGCCTTTCTCGTTTTATTGGCATTGCCTCTTGCCGTGATGGCCCAAACGAACCAGGAAAAAGATACCGACGGCGTTTACGAAATCATACGGGCCACCGAAAATCGGGTATGGCGTCTTAACAGAGAGACCGGAGAAATCGCCGTCTGTTCTCTTAAGAAAGACCGGCTCATTTGCACAACCACCACCGAGGCCCTCAGTCCTACATCCGATGCCTATGAGGATCTCGAGGACAAAGAGCGGGAACGCGTGAAACGGGAGCGAGAGCAGGAATTTGAGTTCCTTGAACGCATCCTCGACCTTGTCAGAGATATGATGCGAGCGGAACTGGATCCGGACAATTCGATCGAGGAATGAGTTGGGCAACTGAGGATCGGCACGGATTTCCGTTACAAGGCGTTCGGCTAGAACTTAACGACAGGCGGCAACGTATAAAGCGACCAGGTTTCCCACGGCGCAAATTGGGTCGTGTTGGGGTCGGCAAAAAGACGGTCTTCAAACCAGCCTTTTCGCATGGTGTCCTGAATCGCCAGATCATCTTCGGTATAGGGGTCGTTTTGGCGTTTTTCGACGATCTTGAGAAAACTTTCCACGAAGGTTTGATAAATCTCGGTCATGAATTGGAAATTCTCTTCCGTAACACTCATCATGTCGCGGCCAAAGAAATTACCGCCCACACAAGCAGCGCGGCGGCGATATTCCACATTAATCTCATTTTCCGAAGCGACACAGGATTGTTGGCGATATTTGTCACCGTCAACGCCATGGGCCTGATAAACCGCTTCGACCGCCTGTTTGATCTCCGCCAGATCATCCTCGTGCATCGCACCCGGCATGACGTCGATCATCCCAGCCAGCATGCTGTTGCCGTCGGGATGAAACTGCACCACGAATGAGGCTTGCATGATACCCACAAGCGGCGATTTGGGATGTGCGGCCAGGACCAAATAGCGGCTCCATAAGGTGTCCGGCTGGAAAGTGGGTTTCTTGATGATGGTGATGGTGCGCCCGGCCTTTTCCAAAACCGGGCCGCGCGCCACTTGCGTATCCCAAGCACCGAATTCCGTGTCGAGATCTTCTTGTTCCAGACGATTTTCATCACCGTTGAGGCGCCGGGCCGCATCGAAATAAATCCCATTCATTTTCTCGATGAAATCGAGCGTGCGCGAGGCAAACGCCGCCGCCTCGGGCGATAGCATCGCCATATCCGGCGTCGTCTCGGCCGCAGCTGTTTTATTTGGCGCCGGTGCGACCACCATTGAGGCGATCGCAACAAATAGAATCGAACGGAATAGAATCATGGCGCGCATTGTCACAGTCTCCTCTTTAATAAAGTCGAGTGTAACACAGGAAACCATACGCCCTAAAGACTTGAGACAGCGACCAACCGCTGAGAGGGTCGGCGCTGCAAAGCGCAACGTTCGTTCCTGCTAGCAAAATTCAGGCAAAGCGTAGACTTTCGCTAGGTCGTTACCGTCCACTTCGCTCGAAAATGCTCTAAGTCTTTATTTTGCCGCGCATTCGGACGGAAAACCGGTACCCACTTTTCCTGAATGCGCTCTAGCACTTACACCTGCTTTTAACTCGGGTTGCGTAACTTCAATAAGAAGCGGTCCGTTTTGCCGCGCAGATTGGAATCGAAAACCATTTTGCTTCGATCGTCGTCCGCGTTTCGAAGCAAGTCGCTGGTCGCCTCCACGACAAAACCCGCTGCCTCGACAGCATCGATGACCGTCTGTTCCTCGATACGATGAAGCTGCGCGTTATTCTCCTCGGGGTTTCCGGCATGATCGACAATGCCGAACACACCGCCTGGTTTAATGATGACGCGGACCATAGACAATAGGTCTGCGGCAGCGTCCGGGTCCCGATTGTAGATGTCGTGAAAGTTCAGCGCAGTGATTGCAGCATCGATCGAGTCCGGCTCCAGGCCAATGTCTCCGAATTCTTGATCCCACCGCACCACATTGGCCAGCCTGTTGTCGGCGAGCCGCGCCGCCAGCGCCTTGCCGCCCGCCCCGCCACGGGATTGCAACATGGCCGCGGGGTTTTGCGCATAGACCGTTCCCGTCGCACCGACTGCGTTGGACAGGACCTCGGTGTAGTAACCGGCCGACGCCATGAGATCCATAACGGTCATGCCCTCCGTAATGCCGAGAAAGCCAATGACATCGGCGGGTTTACGGCCGGCATCACGCGCCTTGTCCTGGTCGGCACGCGACGGATTCGCCAGTGCCAAGCGTAGCGCTTCGACAAAGGCGTCTGCGGCATCTGCGGCGTCTGCGTCCGGAGCGACGATATCCGAGGCGCTCGCGGCGCCATCACCGACCGTAATGGAACCCTTTACATTTGGATGCTGATGATTGTGGAAATCGTAGGTTCCCGCCACGTCGAAGGTGTATCGCCAAACTTCGCCCTCGGCGAGCGCCGGACTTGTGAACGACCTATCATCGGCCATCACCGTGTGTCCACCAGGCATGTTGACCAAGTTTTGAAAACGCACCGTCTCGCCGATAGCGATGAACAATTGGGCAGGCTGAAACGCGTTGTGACTAATGCCTACCATGGCTGATTCCGTACCCTCATCGACATCTTCCGATGGGGCTAGCGCCACCTCCTCGGTCGTTTCTAAGGTGCCTTCGGCAGAAGCAGTGGGTTGTTCCACAGCCTCCGGCGCTTCAGCTTGGTCCTGCTCCTCTCCACAACTCGAAACGATCAAACCCAGCAGAACCAATGTACTCAATATTGCGGTTAGCTTGCTCTGTTTATCCACCATTTTTCCGTTCCCTTATGAGTTCCATTTATGGGGTCATTATGACGCTTTCTGCCGACCAACCCAAGCCGCCTTAGGGAGGCAGGCCACAAGGTGCTTATGGACACCACAAGTCGCCATGGCCTTGGGCATTTAGGCTTTTTAGGGGGCCCAAACTCAAAAATGGCAGACGGCTCTCAGTGAGTCGCTGCGGCCGACGAATGATCATTAATCATTGGCTTTCCACCTCCCTTGATCATGCTAAACTCGGCCACCCGCGAAACAAACGAAAGGAGGTGATCTAATGTCGAATGAGATATTTGTGCTATCACGGCAGCAAGGACGCATAAGTGAGATGTTGGAGCAACCTTTGACGTCAAGCTAATGCAACTGGATTTCAGCTGAGCTGCTTTGGCAGCGTATCTTTTGGGGGGGCCGCTCACGCGGCCCTCTCTCGTATAGGGATGTCCCCATACGAAGGTCCGCTTACCGCCCGATAGAGCGCATTCAGGAGTGAAGACCGTCCTTGCCAAGGTCAATCGATCCGGTGGATCGATTGAAGGGATGAACGGGACCGGTTTTCCTGGAAACACTCCAGCCCTTGACGTGAATCATATACATATCCATCAGAACACGATAAAAATACTTCAGAGGCTCAAAAAGCGGCCGTGGAGGCTGGGATGAGATTTCTTCTGATACTCTCGATTATGAGCTTGTTGATTGGCGCTTCAATGGCAACGTGTGGCAGCGGCCTTATTAGCTTTTAGCCGGTCTTTTCATTGAGTAGCTAGACCCCCGTTCACAATTCATTGAATCAGGGAACGGGGGTCTAGATTTGTTATTGGTCGCCCATTGGGACGGAAAACAAACTGCGGCATGACGAAACTCAGATAGAAAAGCTGACGTAACGGCTCGATATTGATGGATATGGTTTCTTGCAACGTTCCTCTGCTCGATTGATAATGACTGGGCTCTTTACGATTGTGTTTCTCTATATGGCTGGGCTTGCTTTGCTTTATGCTTTCCAGCGCTCGCTACTTTACTTTCCCGATCCCCAGCACGTTGCCCCAGGGGCGATCAATCATCCGGCGGAAGAAATTCTATTGGAGACGCCGGATGGTGAAACGGTTTACGCCTGGTGGCACGCGCCAAGCGATGACAAGCGCGTCATTTTGCATTTTCACGGAAATGGCGGCAGCCTTGTGTGGCGAATCCCCAGATACCGCAAATTCACCGACAACGGGTACGGCCTGCTGGCCATGACCTACCGAGGTTATAGCGGGTCGTCAGGCAGCCCCAGCGAAGCGGCCATCATTGCCGATGCCCTGCTTGCTTACGACTGGCTTTTGGACAAAGGCATTGAGCCCGATAGGATCGTATTGTATGGCGAATCCTTAGGGGCCGGTGTCGCGGTTCAGGTGGCGGCTGAAAAAGACGTGAAGGCCGTCATTTTGGAATCACCCTACAATTCGGCTCGTGCGGTTGCCCAAAGTCGCTTTCCGATGTTTCCCATCGCTTGGCTGATGAAGGATCCATTCGAGTCAGACCGCTACATTGATAAAATCCATGCGCCGCTGGTCATTATCCACGGGCGAAAAGATAAGATCATACCCTTCCACCATGGTGAAAGCCTTTATGCGCTGGCCCATGAACCCAAGCGCTTCATTGCCCTGGACGACGGGACACATAATGACCTGTTCAGCCAAGGGGCCGGCGACATCGCCCTCGACTACTTGTCGGAGATCGCGCCGGGCAGACGATCCGAGTAAGACTAGCGTCACTCGCTGTTTTGAAATCACTTGCTATGCTCTAAGTTATTGTTTGGCATGACCGAGGCCAAGTCCATCCCGGATCCCGGACGACGCGCTTGGAAAGTTTTTTGCGAAGCTGCGTAACCCGTGCGAAGACGACATGTCAGAGTGACTATATTGGAGCTTGACAAATATGCCCGATTAAAGAAGCGGACATAAAGGGGATGGCAGATAGATGGAGGCTTATATAGGTTAAGCCGTAGCTTTGAGCTCGGCGGCGCGTTTGATCCCCTTCAAAACGCGATTATAGGTACCGCAGCGGCACAAATTCGTAACAGTTTCCTTGATCTCTTCGTCGCTCGGGTTCGGGTTTTCCTCCAACAGGGCCGCCGCCGCCATAATCTGGCCGGATTGACAATAACCACATTGTGGCACATCGATCTCTAGCCACGCCTGTTGTACAGGGTGAGAACGGTCCGAAGATAAACCTTCGATGGTTGTGATTTCCGATTGACCGACGAACTCGATGGGCAGCACACAGCTGCGGGTCGCCTCCCCGTCAACATGTACGGTGCACGCCCCACATGCGGCAATACCGCAACTATATTTGGTGCCGGTCAGACCGAGCTCTTCACGTATCACCCATAAAAGAGGCGTGTCCGGATCAACATCCACGACTTGACTTGCGCCGTTCACCTTGATCGTGAATTCCATCCGCTAGTCACCCCGTTCTATTTCAGTTTCTCATTCAAGAACTCTGGCTTATTCGTCCAAGTCATTTCACGACAAAGCCAAATTCAACTTAACTCGTGCCCGGAGATAGGCAAAGTACGAATGCGCAGGCCGGTTGCTGCATAAATCGCGTTGGTCAACGCCGGTGCCAATGCCGGCGTACCCACCTCACCGATGCCGCCCGGAAGTTCACCACTTTGCACGATGTGGGTCTCAACCTCCGGCATTTCCCAAGGCATGAGCATCTGATAGTCGTGGAAATTGCTTTCCACAACGGCGCCATTCTCGATTGTTATTTCGTTATGCAGCGCCGCATACAAGCCTTGTATCATTGCGCCTTCGATTTGCTGAACAACGATATCCGGATTGACCGCAATCCCGCAATCAACGGCATTAATCACTTTGTGAACCGTAAGCTCACCCTTAAACACCGAGACCTCGACCACATGCGCAACGAAACTGTCAAAGCAAGGCGTTGCAGCTATACCGCGTCCATGGCCTTCGGGCAGCGCCGTGCCCCACTCGGATTTTTCCGCTACGAGCTCGAGAACAGCCAACAGGCGCGGCGTCTCCTTGATGAGAGCGCGGCGATAATCCAAGGGATCGTGCCCCGCCTTGTGGGCCAATTCATCTATTAAACTCTCCGAGAAGAACGTGTTGTGGCTTCGCGCCACCGAGCGCCATGACCCTACGGGAATGGGTTGTTCACGCTGGACATAGCCAAACCGCACATGAGGAATGTGATAGACCATGTCGCTCATGCTGCCGACCACCCGTGAATCTGCTCGGCCACCACGAGGCGGCCCCATTGCATAAGTCGCGATGCGCAGATCGAGCGCTTCCGGAAAGCCTTGTTCGTCGAGCGTGGCGGCAAAGTGTGCGGCCACCGCCGGGCGGTAATAATCGTGGCGAATGTCTTCTTCCCGCGACCAAATCACTTTGACCGGGGCACCGGCAGCCTGCGCAATTTCCACGGCGCGAATTTCCAGATCGGCGCCCAACCGCCGGCCGAAGCTGCCGCCCATCGGGCCCGTATGAATCGTGATTTGCTCCGTAGGCACATCAAGGAATCGGGCTACACTCCTGGCGGCGGCCTGGATGCTTTGGGTACCCGTCCACACCTCACACGTTTCACCTTCTAGCTTTGCGACGCAAGCAAGCGGCTCCATAGAGGCGTGGGCAAGATAAGGCACCACATAGGTGCCTTCAATGACCTGTTGCGACGCCTGCAACAACTCCTTGGAGTTGCCATCATCACGAAACGTAATGCCTTCTTCCTGTTCCGCCCCTTCGCGCAAGTCTGCATAAATTGCTTCAGTCGATAGACCCAGAGAGTCGCCACCTTCGAACGTCACCTGCACCAGATCGAGGGCCTTCTTTGCCTGCCAATAGCGCTCCGCGACCACGGCAATCGCATCTTTCATAGGTACGATTTGGCGCACACCTTTAACCTTGAGTGCCTCAGACTCGTCATAGCTCGCCAGCTGTCCCCCAAAGACCGGCGTGATCGCGAGGGCTGCGTGCAACATGCCGGGCAGATCAATATCAATGGTGAATTCGAGACTGCCGTCTACTTTTTTTAACTGATCGACGGACTTCAGGGATTGACCGATAAGAGTGAACTGGTCCGGCGACTTAAGCGGCGGATTGTCAGATGGTTCAAGTTTCGATGCGGCGTCGGCCAGTGTGCCGTAGGACAGCTTGGCGCCATCGGAGGCGCGAATAACAAAGCCGTCTTTTGTCTCGCACTCGGCCGCAACCACACCCCATTGTTCAGCAGCGGCACGCACCAACATGTCCCGTGCAGCCGCCGCTACTTGCCTCAGGGGCGTGAAATAGTATCGCACACTCATGCTTCCCGAGGTTCTTTGCGCCGGCCGTGCCATGCCGGGATTGGCATATGCTAGATCCAAGGGTGCCTGCTCGACAAATATTTGATCCCATCTGGCATCGAGCTCATCGGCAAGAATTTGCGGCATGGCAGTCCGCACGCCCTGGCCCATTTCCTCAGCGGGATTGATCAGCGTAATTGTTTCGTCGGGCGAGATGCGAATGTAAGCGTTGATCGTGACCGGCGGGCCTTGTAATTTTTGGCCTTGGTCGGAGCAACCGAATGTAACGCCTAACATAAGTCCACCCGCTGCACCCCCCGCCAGTTTCGTGAAAGTGCGCCGATCAAGTTCAAAGATTTGCTGTTGGGTCATGAGGACAGTTTATACTCATTTGAGGCTGTTTGCTAGAGAAATGGCTTTGTTGAAAAGCGAGGGCAGGCTTGAGAAATAAGACGAAAAAACGGACGGAGGAAAACAGGACAAGAGAATAGAGTCTCTGTCTTACAAAGGGCTGGGGGCTATTGGGAACTGCTCCGTACACATGGCATCGAAAATATCCACTTTGGGTCCAGGCTGTTCTCTTCTTCAGCCCCGGAATTCATAGGCGCAATGGCACCACAAGCAGACATTCCGGCAGTTTTGTGAATCCCGTTTATGAGTTCATGACCTACAGCGCCCGAAGCGGCCGCCATATCGAGTCGCCAGTGAGTATTTCCAGCTTTTTAGGCGGCCAAGTACCTAAAAACCGGAAACCCGAATCCTCGGGCGGCTACCAGGTGCCGGCGGTGGCCGTGAAGACCAAATGTGTGCTGGTCTCACCACTTCGGAAGAAGTAAAAAACATCAGCAGGCGCGCAAGTCTTTGGGAACAAAAGGAAAAAGCAAGTGGGCAGAGTTCGCCCACTGGTGGTGGCGGCGCGCCAGGAGAGAATAAGGGTTTTGCTCAAGATTTAGCCGATAAAACGAGGAAACTATGACGAAATACTTGGCCTAATCGGTATTCCAGCGAGTTTAAGGTGAGAGCCGCTCATTAAAGCATCCAATCCCTGTCTGCCTGGTCAATCGACTCTTGACCTTTACGGCAAAGAACATTTCAATGTGCGGAAATTGCCGCCGTTAAGAATGGGGGCAAAAAGGAGGAGGAGTGGTGTGTTCCAGCCGATGTCAAACCTTATTGCACGACGATTGGAGGGAGATGCGGTTCGCGAAGCGAGCGACCTTTGGCCGTCGATTTTGGCCGCTCTATTCGGCGTGTTCATCCTTTATGGCGTCGGGTTCGCCAGTCCCCTAACTATCCACGATGCAGCGCACGACAGCCGCCACGCATTCACCTTTCCTTGTCACTGATGCGGCGGGGACATGTTCCGGGCAATTGTTTACGCGGCCGTCCTTAGCGGCATAATTAGTGGCATTTTCGTCTCTGCTGTGCAGGCCGTGCGCGTCGTGCCTCTCATCCTTGAAGCCGAGAAGTACGAAGCTGCGGCAAGCGCTGATGTCGGATCCGGAAGTGAGCGCGACGTGGGCGCTGGGCTGGAATCCGGAGACGAAGACAAGGCTTGGGCGCCCGACGGCGTTTTTGAGCGCATTGCCTTTACCGTGAGCGCAAACCTTCTCGCTGCCATAGGCTACGCCTTGCTGCTCGCCGCCGCCTTTGCCGCAACAGGCAGCGGTGATTGGCATTCGGGTCTACTATGGGGGCTCGGCGGGTTTGCCGCCTTCGCACTCGCTCCGGCCTTAGGCCTGCCCCCGGAATTGCCGGGCGCCGCTGCGGCAGAGCTTGGAGCGCGGCAAGCCTGGTGGGGGGGGACGGCAGCGGCCACGGCTGCGGGGCTGGCGCTTGTCGTGCGCAGCCGTCATCCGTACTCGGCCGTTCTGGGTATCCTACTCATCGCCCTACCTCACTTGATTGGGGCGCCCGAACCGCAAAACCATGAGGGAGTCGCGCCCGAGGCACTAGCTCGCGCCTTTGTCGTTGCCTCCCTCATCACCAACTTTCTGTTTTGGGCAGTTCTTGGTGCGGCCACCGGTTTCTTTTTTGATCGGCTCGGGCATTCCTCATAGCGGTCCACCGATGAGTCTCTATGGCTTGGTAACGTCCGCTTAGCGCCCGATAGTGTTCTCTAACTCGGGGACTATCTTCTGCTATTCGACGCATTGCGGGTACTCTTGCCGATATACGAAGGTGAGTCTGTCCGACTTTATCGCGGGGATTTCTATAGCAACTGCCGTGAAGAGACTTACGGTCTATCATGGTCGGCGTCGAAAGAAATTGCCGAAGGTTTTGCCGCTTCAGAAAAGAAGCGAGCCATCGGGGAGACCGTTTTTCTGGAAGCGGACGTACCGGCTGTGGCTATTGTATGCGCGCCCCGACCGGGGAACGAATTTGACGTAGAGGAAGAATTTATAATTGCCCGGCGGCAGCTGGGCGAAGTTCGAGT
>SMXP01000093.1 GCA_004356335.1 Alphaproteobacteria bacterium
CCCTGCCGACCATCCCGCTGGTCAAAGCTATCAAATGCTAAAGGACGGGCCAACCCAATGAAACCGCTTATCCGTAACACGCGACTCCAATGTATCACGAAATAGGGTTGGCAAGCCCCTTCCCGCAGACAAAAGTCTAGAGCGCATTCACAAAAAGTGTACACGGTTTTTGGGTTCGAATGCGCGACCAATAACAAATCTAGACCCCCGTTCCCTGATTCAATGAATTGTGAACGGGGGTCTAGGCCTGACCAGGGGTCGTGGGTGTATCCTTGGCAAACGCCACAGCCAGCACCAATCCCGGCAGCAAAACAACAGCGGCAAATATAAAGGGGGCGATCATCGCCACCTGGGCAAACAGAACGCCCGACATCAACGGCCCGACCACCCGGCCAAAACTACCGGCCGATTGATAAATTCCAAGCAAGACCCCCCGTTCATCGGCTGTCGCTTCTTTCGACACCAAACTCGACAAAGCGGGATTACAAATGCCCGATCCAAAGGTCATGAGTGTGAGAGCGGGCGCCAAAAGAACAGCATCGCCAACCAGCCCCATGAGTAAAAACCCGAGTGCCATACTTACGATGCCCGCTTGAACCAGGCGCCACTCCCCCCATAACCTGGTCAAACGATTGACCGCAAGCAATTGTGTAGCAACCGATACCACGCCCACATAGGCAAATAGATATCCCACTTCCTGCGCGCCATAATCGAGCTCATAAGCGACCCATAAAGTGAGGATGGATGTACTTAACGTTATGGACATCATGACCAGTATGTGGAGGACAATTAATAAAGATAGGATCGGTCTGGCGCGCGCAATATCCAGATTTGGCATTTTGGGCTCGGGCAGCCACCTTTTCATCGGCTGCCGATCGGATAGGGCAAGACTCTCGGGCAAGAAAAAGTAAACCCCCAAGGATGCCAGTAGGGACATGCCGCCCGCAACAAGCGCGGTAATAAAAAAAGTCACTTGTCCGAGATTGGCGCTTGCGATGCCGCCGCCAATGGCCGGTCCGAAAATGAGCCCCATACCAAAGGCCGCGCCCAACAAAGCCATACCTCGCGCCCGATCTGCCTCCGAGGTGATGTCGGTCATATAAGCGTAGCTCGCCGAAATACTTCCGGCGAAAAGTCCCGCCGCACAGCGCGCCACAAAAAGGGTCCCAACGCTTTCCGCCAAACCAAACAAAATATACGTGCCGATTGCACCGGTAAAACTGATCAGCAATATGGGCCGGCGGCCGAAGGCATCACTCAATCGGCCCCAAAGCGGCGCGGTGATGAACTGTCCGATGGAATAGGACGCAATGGTCAGTGTTATGATTTCCGGGGACGCCCCAAGCCGGTCGGCATAAAGCGGAAACAGCGGCTGGATGATGCCGAAACCGATGAGATTGACAAAAACGATAAAGAAGAGGATCCAGACCTTGATCTTCGACTTCATCTCGGCGGGTGGCAATCGCGACTCGTTCATCATCGACTTTTATCCGCCCGCACTTTGAGCTTCTAGAGCACATTCAGGAAAAGCATGCTCCGGCGAAGGCCGGGGGGAGGGCCGGTTTTCCGTCCGAAAACGCGACTAAACTAGGAATCTAGAGCATTTTCATGAGTCAATTAATCTTGGAAACACTCTAGGTGACAGCGGTGATGGATTTGGTTTTGAGATACATATCCAGCGCCTCTTCGCCAAATTCGCGGCCCCATCCCGATTGCTTGTTGCCGCCAAATGGGTGGGTCACATCAAGCGGCGCATGACAATTGATGCCGACCTGGCCCGCATCAATTCGGCGGGCCATTCGATGCGCAACAGAGAGGTTTTGCGTCCACACACTACCGGACAATCCATACATTGTATTGTTGACGCGTTTGGCAAGCTCGTCCAAATCGTCATTGCCGAATCGTTCGACGCAAATGACGGGACCGAATATTTCGTTGCGCACGATGCGCAACTCATCGGTCGGGCAACTAAACAAGGTGGGTTCGATGAAATAGCCGGGACCATCGATCTTAGATCCGCCGACAACCAATTCCGCCCCTTCCTGTTTTCCCGACTCGACGAAATCCATGACGCGGTTGCGCTGCTCGCTGGAGATCAACGGACCCATGGTAGAATCCGGGTTCATACCGGGACCCACCACGAATTGCTTTACAAGTTGAGACACACCATCAACGAAACGATCGTAAATATCCTCGTGGGCGAACAGTCTTGTTGCCGCCATGCAATTTTGACCCTGAAGAAAATAGGAAGCGCGAATCGTCGCCGGTATCACCTCCTCCAGAATGGCATCCGGAAATACGATGAAAGGTGATTTCCCTCCCAACTCCAGCGACACTTTCTTGAGATTGCCGGTTGCCGCTTTAACGATAATCTTGCCCACCTCGGTCGAGCCGGTAAAAGCAATTTTGTCGATCCCGTCATGGGCGGCTAAGGCAGCCCCCGCCGTTTCACCTTTACCCGAAACAATATTGACGACACCCTCGGGAAACCCGGCCTGTTGAATGAGACGCCCCAGCAACACGGCGGTCATGGGCGTTAGTTCGGCCGGCTTCATGACGAGCGTACACCCGGTGGCCAATGCCGGGCCAAGCTTCATGGTCAACATGCCAAGGGGATAATTCCACGGCGTAATGGTGCCGACGACGCCGACCGGTTCTCGCAACGTATAAGTGAGCGCCTCTTTTTCGAGCCCATAGCGCAGGGGATCGGTCGGCAAGGTTTGGCCGGTGATTTTGGTCGGCCATCCTGCGTAATAGCGGATCATATCCGAGCAGAACGGAAACATCGCCATGCGCGCCGCGGCAATGGTCATGCCGTTGTCCAATACTTCAAGCTCCTGAAATAGCGCGGCGTTTTCCTCGAGCAAATCGGCCAGCTTCCACATGAGCTTGCCGCGCTCGGTGGGGGACATGCGGGACCAGCTGGGGTTTTCAAACGCTTTGCGCGCCGCCTGAACCGCTAAATCGATTTCCTCCGCGCCGCCCGCCGCCACCTCGGCAATTTTTTCGCCGGTCGCCGGATCGAACACATCGATCGTCTCACCCGATTGCGCCTCGACCCAATCGCCGCCGATCAACATCTTAAGAGTGCCTTGCTTCAGAAACGCTTGCGTCTCAGGAAGCAAGTCGTAGGCAGGTAGGGCAAGTTTATCCATCACACATTCCTCAATTAGCAAAATTCTGCGAACCCATACATTATAGGCCAAGCGCCCCGGGATTCATTAGATTGTCAGGATCTACCTGGTCCTTGACTCGACGCAACACCGCGACCGCCGCCGAATTTCTGTTTCTCAACAAGGGATATACCTTGCCGCATTGTAAATGAATAGCGCCATGTTTGTGAAAGACGTCGATAATGGTATTCTTCATCTCAAGTACAAGGGCGCGGCCTTCCGGATTGGGTTCGTACTCAGTCATGTGCTGAAGCACCTCCGCATCCATCACACGTTCGTGGAACAGCTCGCGCTGATCTTCCCAATAAAATATCGGTTCATACAAGAATCCATTGATCGTTGTCGTATACATCGTCGCCTTGATCACTTTGTGCCGCTGCATTTTTTCGGCATAGGATTCATATAGAGATTTCAGCTCCTCATGGAACGGCATGACATGAGAGAAAGGCAAAATCCCATGACACGGCACCCATCGCATACCGGTCGGATGAAGAATAATATTATTCATAGCTTGGAACGGCATGGCCCGAAAGACCTGCGGCACCGTATTTGCGATTTCCGTTCCATGTGGATCGGCAGCCTGTCTGAGACGTGTGGCTTTAGCTTTGGCGGCGGCCCGGTCGAGCCCTTCTAAAGAAAAATGCGCCGTGAATTCGACGTTTTTGAATACCGAAGTGCCGGCCATTACGACTCGGCTCATCTGTCGCAGCGAATCGATCGGACCGCGGCCCGCCCGTCCAACAGCAAGCAATGACATGAGTTTAGCGGTCACGGGCGTCTCTTCGGCCCGGCCCAAACTCGTCTCATTGAGCACCGGATCCATACCATAGGCTTCGGTTGCCACATCTTCACGAGCGACAGCGCACATGGCCCGGGCAAGCGCGTCAAAATTCTCGAAATTGTACGACAAGCTCATGATCACCGGCAGGCGCTTTATCAGTCGCAGGGTGATCGCGGCTTTAACGCCCAACGCGCCCGCATCACCAACAAACAAGCCGGTCAAATCCGGTCCGTAATGGCGGAAGAACGGCACACCGAATTCGCTGCCGCCCGACCCGGTCTTGAGAACGTCGCCGTTGGCCGTCACAATCTCAAAACCAATGACCGAGTCGCCGGCAGGCCCCGCCGTGCCGGATCCAAAACTCACCGCATTCTGAGACATCGAACCGCCGACGGTCGCAAAACGACCGGAAAAGGGTCCCCAAAACGGCGTACGGCAGCCTTTAACTTCGAGCGCCCGATCAAGCTCGGCCCAAGTCACGCCCGGTTGAACCGTGACGTACATATCTTCTTCATTGATTTCCAGGATTTTGTTCATGCACGACGTGTCCATGACAATCGCCTTTTCCACCGACGGAAGATAACCATCCGTATACGACATGCCACCACCGCGCGGAAATACGGCGATCCCCGAACTGGTTACCGCCTTAACGACGTCCGCGAGTTCTTCCGTTGTGTGCGGTTGAACCACCGCCAAGGCCGTTTTCCCCTGGGCAAACACGTCCTGACTAAAAAAGGCGCGATCATCATCACCCGTCAACACATGTTGGAGGCCAACAATACTTCCTAACGTTTGCAAGACAGGCGCGCTTTGCGGCGTATCGACTGTTTCAATTTGGTCGGCATCTGACATCTCTCTCAACCTTTCCAACAACCGAAATTTCGCCTCCGTGCACGATCCATCGCCCTTTTCTGGTCGGCGGCCCCCATTAAATCACGAATCGCAGCGATTTTGTCCACCTGTTGGTCAAAAAAAGCGGGCGGCTGTAGTCACTCGGAGCCGCCCCGCATTATCCATCCAATTGTCAAGCAACACAAAGGCCGTGTATCGGCGCTACGGCCAAAAGGGACATTCCGGCCAAAGCGTCTTGAACGAACACCGTCCGAGCGGCCGGGCAGCCATGGTGATTGGATTAGAAAGTGGAACAAACCGATCAGATTGAAAAAGATCGAGATCAAGACCTCACAGCACTTGGCAGCGTTCCAAGTGCGCCGAGTTCCGATGTCGACAGCATGCGAAACCTGCGTAATACGCTCGGACAATTTGCCACAGGCGTGACCATTGTCACGGCCCTCGATCCGGCAGGTGATATGATCGGCATGACGGTCAATTCTTTTAGTTCGGTTTCGCTCGACCCTCCGCTTGTTTTATGGAATCTCGGTGAGACAAACTATGGATACGATGTCTATCAGCAAGCTGATTATTTTTGCATCAATATCTTGGCTGCCGATCAGAGCGAACTCGCGCGGAAATTTTCCCAGGCATCCGATGATAAATTCAACACCGTCAAGCTGAAATTAGGGAACAACGGCGTACCTTTGCTCGAAGGTTGTTTGGCCTATCTCGAATGCACAAAGGAAGCGCAATATCCTGGTGGCGATCACGTGATCATAATCGGTCGCGTTGAGCGCTTCCTTAGTACGAACCGCCAACCTTTGCTTTTTTATACCGGGCAATTTTTCGATCTGGCAAAGAAGTCCGAAACAACGGAAAAGAAAGAGCAACATGCCGCCGGCGCCACACCAAAGAATAAACTTTGGCTCACGCGAGACTGACGGCATCGGCAAGGGCTTCTTGCTATAAGAATGACGTCGAACTCCAGCATGAACAAGAGGCAAAGCGATGACAGCAGATGCAAGGAACGTGGTTATTACCGGAAGCACGCGCGGCATCGGTAAGGGTATGGCGCGGGAATTTCTCAACAGAGGCCACAACGTCGTGATTTCCGGACGCACGCAAGATTCGGTAGACGCGGCGCTAGCCGATTTGAAGGATGCGGCGGAGGCAAAGGGCGCGCGCCTTGCCGGCGTGCCGTGTGATGTCAGCGAGATAACTCAGGTGCAATCCCTCTGGGATAAAGCCGTAGAACATCTGGGCAGCGTCGGCATCTGGATCAATAATGCCGGGCGAACCAATAGTCTCCACAAGATTGCAACTCTGCCGGCTGAGGAATTTTCAGGCGTGGTCGGGACCAATCTGTTGGGCACCATGTATGGTTGTCAAGTTGCCTTACGCGGTATGCAGGCCCAGGGTCACGGAGCCCTTTATAATTTCGAAGGCTTTGGCAGCAATGGCATGCAGGCGCCCGGGAATCACATTTACGGCACCACCAAATATGCCATCACGTATTTTACCAAAGCGCTGATCAACGAAACCAAAGGCGGTCCGGTGCTGGTTGGCTATATGAGCCCGGGCATGGTGACGACCGATCTTCTGCTCAAAGGAAAGGATAAGATGCCCCCACAGGTTTGGGAGAAAAGAAAGAAAGTGTTCAATATCCTTGCCGATCATGTGGAAACCGTGACGCCATTCTTGGTCGAAAGGGTGCTTGCCAACACGGAGCATGGCGCACGCCTGGCATGGCTTACGCGTAAGAAAAGCATGTGGCGATTTTTCAAATCGCGGTTTTCCAAGCGTGACCTATTTGCCGAGCTGGATGCCAAAGCGGCGCAAGCGTAACGATCCGAGCCATTTCTCTAGAGCATTTCCAAGATTAATCGACTCATGAAAATGCTCTAGATTCCCAGTTTGGTCGCGTTTTCGGACGGAAAACCGGGTCCACTTTTCCTGAAAACGCTCTATGGCTAACCCGGCGTGCTCGCGGCCGGCCGCTGGTATCGAATAACACGTTGCATCAAGAACCAGCACGGCACCATCAAACCCGCGGCCACCAGGAAAGGCACGCTGGCACCTATCCACACAAAGACCGGTCCGGCAAATGCCGGTCCGATCATCCGGGCCAAACTTCCCGCCCCCTGATAAACACTGAGTACGACGCCACGATTTTCCTCCGTGGCTTCCTTCGACACCAAGCTTGACGCGGTTGGATTAAATAGTCCGCTTGATATGGAAAGCAAAGCTGTCGACAACAAAAGCGTAACCAAAGTCGTCGACGCAGCAAGGGCCACAAAGCCAACCAGCGAAATGGCCATGGCTGTCATGAGTAGATTCTGTTCACCGAAGCGGCGGGTCAACGGACCAATGAGAAAACCCTGAATGAAGACACTGATCGTGCCCATCCACACTAAAAGATAACCGACATGGGTCGGCCCGTAGTTAAATTGGGCGTTCGTCCAAAATCCCAGGATCGCCTCCAGTAAGGCCCAGGCAGAGGTAAATAGAAAACCGATGGCCACGAGCATGAAAAGGACCCGTCGTGACATTACCGTTGAAATTTGCCGAAGCAACGGCACGGGCTTTTGTTGCGCAAGGCGTGCGCGCACGTCGGGCTTCAAACTTTCGGGCAATAAAGTGACGATGCCGATATACGCAACGAGGGAAAGCGCCGCCGCCACGATCGCCGGCGTAAAATAATCGGCGGTCGCCACATCGGGACCGGCCAAAATTCCGCCGATCGCCGGTCCGACAATGAACCCGAGGCCGAAGGCCGCACCCAACAATCCCATGCCTTTCGATCGATCTTCTTCGGTCGTGATATCGGTCATATAGGCAAAGGTAATCCCGATATTGCCGGCCGCCACACCACCGACAAAGCGGGACAGAACCAGCATCCACAAACTATCGGCATAAGCTAGAATGATATAGGACAACACGGTTGCCAACATGGTCCATGCCAGGATCGGTTTGCGCCCGTATTTGTCGCTCAACCGACCCCATATGGGGGCGGTGACAAATTGAGCTCCCGAATAGAACGAAAAAATCAGAATGATCAGCTCGGGTCCGGCACCCAGATGCAGCACGTAAAAGGGCATCAGGGGGATCACCACACCAAATCCCATTAAATTGATGAAAACGATTAAGAATAGCAGCGGCATAAACCATACCTTTTCCTGGATAACCTCGGGATCAATCAAGCTTTCAAGCTAGAGCACGTTCATAAAAGATGGAATCGCTAACGTGCTCTATGTCTTTGTTTGGTCGCCCTATGGGCGGAAAACCGGGTCCACTTTTCCTGGAAACACTCTAACGTGTCCGACCTGTGGAGATGGGAAAGCTGATCCCGTGCCGGAGGTTGACTGGCCAAGGCCTCAACGTCCAATAATGGGCGGTCTCGGGTCCTCTAGAGCACGTTCACAAAAGATGGAATCACTAACGTGCTCTAGGTCTTTGTTTTATCGCGCATTCGAACCCAAAAACCGCGTACACTTTTTGTGAATGCGCTCTAGTATCCCTACGGTGTAACACGCATGATTTGGACCTCTCTTGCTGCAGCAACACACAACAATTGGAGTAAAGACTCATGGTAAATTTTATTGACCCTCTTCCGGAGGGATTTAGCCCCGGCAATCTCGATTTAACCAAGCCCGTCGACAATTTAACGGCGATGCTCAAACTTCAAGGTGACTTTTCAGGGGAGCAGCGTTTGAGTGCCTTCGAAGGTCAGGCATGGGGCTGGATACCGGACGAACAAAACCCGATGTTGTTCGGCACGTTTGGCATTGCCTGCAGCCGTATGGAGTTTAATTCGGAAGAAGACGGCTACCGATTTTACCACAAGGAAGTGCTCTATTACACGGATCTGAAAACCGGTAAAGTTTTAGACACGTGGGTCAATCCGCTGACGGGGTACGAAGTGGAGGTGCGGCACATCCTCAATGATCCCGTTCATCGCTTCTATCCTCTGTCCGGTGGACGTTTTTCCCCGCCTTATCCCTATAAGGTGTTAGGCGATCGCTTGGTGTTCCAAATGGACATCTTCCGTGCACAACCGGATAATCCGATCAATCGAAAGGACTACCCGCTTCACTCGCAGCAAGATACCTATCAATCAGCCGAACTGTGGGCGATCTCCGGCAGTTTTGAAGAAGTCAACGATCCCGAAAAGACGACGGCTTATTGTCATACGTCTTGGGGCCGCATTGCCATGTGGTTGCCGTTCATGGAAATGGGCAACAGGCCGGGTTTCATGGTTTATCACAGTCAGACCTATTCATGCCCTAACGGTAAGGCGGATTTGCCCGACTATTTCCGAGAATATACCGAGGAGAACTACCCCCAATATTTGGAAGCGGCGACCGAATGGGACAACGGCAGACAAGAAAACAGCTGGACGGTCACCAAGAAAGAGATCGACAAGCGTCGTGCTGAAGGCCGCAATGTCGGTCAGAGCGTTTTTGGCGTTCAAAAATAGGTACACGATGACCATCTCAACATTGTACTGACGGGAAAACGGGGCGCCTTGCGGAGCCCCGTTTTTCTATGGGGACTCAACGCCGCCACTAGAGCGCATTCAGGAAAAGTGGGGACCGATTTTCCGTCCGAATGCGCGACAAAACAAAGACGTAGTGTGCATTCAGGAAAAGTGGACACCG
>SMXP01000094.1 GCA_004356335.1 Alphaproteobacteria bacterium
AAAACGCTCTAAGTCCTTGTTTGGTCGCATTTTCTTAACGCGAACCGGTGTCCACTTCGCTCGAAAATGCTCTAAATCGCGCAAGGCTTTTCAAACACGCTTATCTTCGACAAAAAGGCAAGCGCGTCGTCTTTATGCGCGACAGGCGTGTCTTTGAACAGGGCTTTGACGCCGCTCGCAATATAACTCGCGTAATAGGGTTCGTGGAAATTTTCCGGAAACATGTCGAGCAGGGCATCAAATTCCGGCCGATCGCCTATCTGTAACGTGTCGACAAAGATCAATGTGCCGCCCGGCTTTAAAAGCCGCACCATTTCGCCAGCGACTGTCGGGCGAACACGCGGCGGCAATTCGTGGAACAAATAGCTGCACGTGACAACGTCGTAGGATTCGCCATCGAACGGCATGGCTTCGGCATTTGATCGGACAAGATCGACGCCGCGCCATTTTTCGAGGCTGCGCCTGGCTTCCGCCAAATAGTCCGGGGACAAATCGACCCCGGTTATGGATAGGCGCGGATAATTATCTTTGACAAACGTCAAAAATCCGCCGGTGCCGCACGCCACATCGAGAAGTTTGAGTTTTCTTTGATCCCGCCGCTTAAGGCAATGGTAAAGCGGCACCAGAGCCTGTCGGCGCATGGCGTCGGCCGCGCCGGTAAATAATATCTCCGCCTGAAAATCGTAGATGCGGGCCGAATCCTTCGACAAATAGCCATCCGTCTGATGATGAAAGTTTTGTAAATAATAGGCCGGGTAAATGTCGCGCCGGTCGGGCGTGACTATTTCGAAAACCTGATTACCGGCGCGGCGTTGTTCGACCTTCGGCAAATCGCGAAAGAACTGCCGGCTCAGATCCAGCATGGCCAACGGATTAGCGAACAGATTATGAGGCAGACCATAAGTCCCCGCTGCAATATGGCGCCATTCTTGCTCGAATAGAGCGCCCATCTCCGACATCAAGTCGCGCCGGCTGGGCAGGTCCGACGATTTCCGGCGCGCGGGTTTGGTCGGCGCGGGGTCGTCGCGCCTGGCGGCGGCAGATAGGCGGCGCGCCGCCGCATAATGCCCGGTATACCAGGCCACCCGCATCCGCTGGGCCGTGTCGTAAGCGAGGCGATCCAAAAAGCCGGTGGATTGAGTCATCGTCCTATGATGTCAGGTCTGGCGATCACCGCAAGAGGCCGTCGCCACGCCGCGAGTCATGGCCGGCTAAAGACGCCCACAAGCTCGATCTGGGCCGACCACAGAAATTGATCGATCGGCGTCACCCGATCGAGTCGAAACCCGGCATCGCACAAAATCCGCGCATCCCGAGCAAAGCTCGCCG
Organism: Alphaproteobacteria bacterium; assembly: GCA_004356335.1. Classification (GTDB taxonomy): domain Bacteria; phylum Pseudomonadota; class Alphaproteobacteria; order SMXP01; family SMXP01; genus SMXP01. The sequence goes on from SMXP01000094.1 coordinate 1,330, forward strand.
GATGGCACGAGACACCAACCACGCGCGGAACCGAGCTCTTGGCCAATTCGGCGGCTTGTGCCGCCGCGCCGGCCCGCGGTGGATCGAACACCACCGCGTCGAACCGGTCGAGCTCGGCCGCCAGCAACGGTTGCTGAAAAAGATCTCGATGTTCGGTCGTCACGGATTTGAGACCTTGCGCTCTCGACGCAGCCGATTTCAACGCGCCCACCATGGCGGCATTGCCTTCCACGGCCCATATCCGGGCCCGGTGCGCCAGAGCAAAGGTCAAGGTGCCACAACCGGCAAACAGGTCGCCGACAGACCGGGCGTCCGCCACCCCATGACGCAACAGATCCACCAGAGCCCGTTCCATGTCACAACTAGCCTGAAGGAACGCACCTGGCGGCGGACATACATTCACGCCCGAAAACCGCACAACAGGTGCGCGCCGTTCAATGAGAACCTCTTGACCAAACGTAAGGCGCGCCGCGTCGACCTGTTCGGCCCACGCGCTGACCTGTGCCCGCTGCTGCCAAGAAAGATCCCGATCGTCGGACGGATCGCACGTCACCAAAATGTCCATGCCCGTATCGGTGTTTGTCAGGCTGATCAACAACCGCCCCACTCCAGCACCCAAGCATTCGATTAATGGTTTCAATCGACCGAACAAAGTTTCGATCTCGGGTTCGACCACCGGGCATGACTCGAGGGCAAACACCTGGTGGGAGGCGCGTCGGTTATATCCGATGCGAAAGGTGCGCCCTTGCCTCACCGCCGTTACGCGCGTCCGCCGCCGAGTATGGGGCGATGATTCAATCAGCGCGGCAATGGGTACATCGCCAAGTCCCTGATGAGCCAACGCATCGCGCACTTTCTGACGCTTCCAATGAACATAAGCGGAGCCGGTGACATGCTGTAACCCACAGCCGCCGCATGCTCCAAAATGAGGGCACAGCGGCGTCTGCCGATCCGGGCCCGGTTCTATGATCTCACGAACGACCCCTCGATTGCCGGCGCGCGAAATCCGAATTCGATCTCCCGGCACCGTAAAGGGAACAAAGACAGATCCGTCATCGGTTTGCCCAATGCCGTCGCCTTGATGACCGATCCGCTCGATCAGGACGATCTCATCGACACGGGACACTGGCTCATTGTGCCGAGGGGAGCGTGCACGATCACGCCTTTTGCGCTGCAATCAAAAACTCCTTATTGCCGCCCGATCCTAAAATCGGGCTTTCGATCACGCCGATGACGGACCAATCGGGCAAGGCACCCAGCCAGTGTTCGATGTCATGGCATACTTGTTGATGCACCAAGGGGTCGCGCACCACACCTCCCTTACCCAATGCCTTGGGCCCGGCTTCGAACTGGGGTTTGATCAAGGCGATCAATAAGGCACCTGGTGACGCCAACGCAAAAGCCGGCGGCAAGACCTTCCGTAGACTGATGAAACTCACGTCGCACAGAATGAGATCGACCGGCTCGGGGATGAGCTCGGACGAAAGCGTGCGGGCATTGACTTTTTCAAGAAGGACGACACGCGGCTCACGGCGTAACGTTTCATGAAATTGTGCCTTGCCGACATCGACGGCATAGACTTTTGACACGCCATGGGCCAGGGCCACTTGAGTAAAGCCGCCGGTCGAGGCGCCTAAATCAAGCGCCACTCGTTGCCGCAGATCGAAACGAAAATGGGTCAATGCATGGTCGAGCTTGACACCGGCGCGGGAAACCCAAGGAAAGGCCTCGCCGCGCAGTTCCACATGGGCGTCAACTTTTATGTGTGTGGCTGGTTTGCCGACCGGCGCGCCGTCACACCAGACGTGACCGGCGGTAATCTCCGCGCGCGCTCTGGTCCGGCTGGACACCAGACCGCGCGCCACCAGGACCGTATCTATGCGCGCTTTTGCCGTCATCGCCGCACCATAAGCCCAAGAGTACGTAAATCCCAAGAGCAAGGCCTCGACCGAATTCGGGCGCAGGGGGGTCCGCACAAATGAGCAGCTTATGTTAAGCCAGTTTTGACGCGAGTGGTTCTTCGCGACCCAAGGCTTCAAACGCGGTGCGGACAATATCCGGCGCGTTCAAACCGGCCACGTCATACATCTTGGCCGGCGAGTCTTGGTCGATGAAAATGTCTTTGAGGACCATGGGCCGCACTTTCAACCCTTGATCCAGCAACCCCGCATGGGCCAAATAATGCAGAACATGGGCACCAAAACCGCCAATCGCACCTTCTTCGATGGTGATCAGCACTTCATGCTCGCGGGCCAACCGTTTGACCAGATCCTGATCCAGCGGTTTGCAAAAGCGGGCATCGGCAACAGTGGTCGACAAGCCATGGGCGTCGAGTTCGTCGGCCGCTTTGAGCGCTTCGGATAAATGGGCGCCAAAACTCAAAATGGCAATCTTTGTGCCCTCGCGGATGAGCCGCCCCTTGCCCAGCGGCAAAATCTCTCCCCGGTCGGGCAAAGGCACACCAGTACCCTCACCCCGGGGATAGCGAAAGGCGCTCGGCCGATCGTCGATCGCCGCTGCCGTGGCCACCATATGCACAAGCTCAGCCTCATCGGCTGCCGCCATGATCACAAAACCCGGCAGGGTGCCGAGATAGGCAATGTCGAACGCACCGGCATGGGTCGGCCCGTCGGCGCCGACAAGACCGGCCCGGTCCATAGCAAAGCGAACCGGCAGCCTCTGGATCGCCACGTCATGGACCACGGAATCGTACGCCCGTTGTAAGAAAGTGGAATAAATCGTGACAAACGGCTTCATGCCTTGCGATGCCAGACCGGCGGCAAACGTCACCGCATGTTGTTCGGCAATACCCACGTCGAACATGCGCTCCGGGAACCTGTCGCCAAATTTATCGAGGCCGGTTCCCGACGGCATCGCCCCCGTGATGGCAACGATCTTGTCGTCGCGCTCCGCTTCGCTGATCAGAGCCTTAGCAAAAACGCTGGTATAGCTCGGGGCCTTCGCGACGCCTTTCTGCTGCGCGCCGGTAACCACATCAAATTTCGAAACTCCGTGAAATTTGTCCGCTGCCTCTTCGGCGGGTTCATAACCCTTGCCCTTGTTGGTCACGCAATGGACAAGAATCGGACCTTCTTTCGCATCACGCACGTTCTTTAATACGGGGATCAAGTGATCCAGGTTATGGCCGTCGATAGGCCCCACATAATAGAAGCCTAATTCTTCAAATAGTGTACCGCCCACCGCCATGCCCCGGGCATATTCTTCTGCCTTGCGCGCCGTTTCACTCAGCGAGCGTGGCAGTTTCTTAGCCAATTGTTTGGCAATATTGCGAACGCCGCGATAGGTTCCGCTGGAAATGAGTCGAGAAAAATAAGCGCTCATGGCGCCCACCGGCGGTGCAATCGACATATCGTTGTCATTTAGAATGACGATAAGCCGGCTATCCATGGCGCCCGCATTATTCATCGCTTCATAAGCCATGCCGGCGCTCATCGCGCCATCACCAATGACCGCAATGACATTGTTCGACCCACCCGAAAGATCCCGGGCTACCGCCATACCCAGTGCGGCGGAAATTGATGTGGCCGCATGGGCCGCACCGAATGGATCAAATTCGCTTTCGGCACGCTTTGTAAAACCGGACAATCCGCCACCTTGTCGCAATGTGCGGATTCGCGCTCGCCGGCCGGTCAAAATCTTATGGGGATAGCATTGATGGCCAACATCCCAGACCAATCTATCCGTAGGCGTATTAAATACGTGGTGGATCGCAACAGTTAATTCGACAACACCGAGGCCGGCGCCCAAGTGCCCGCCGGTTTGGGAAACGGTGCCGATCAGCTCTTGGCGCAACTCGTCCGCCAGCTGGCGAAGCTCGCGCCGATCGAAATCTTTCATATCCGCCGGCACCTGAACCCGATCCAGTAACGGCGTTGCACTCTGGTCTAACACGTTATAATTCCTCCCGCCTGCTCGTAGGATGCCCTTTTCTGGTGTTGAACTTAGAGTGTTTCCAGGAAAAGTGGACCCGGTTTTCCGTCCGGAAACACGATAAAACAACAACTTAGGGTCAGGTTTTGATTCCATCAAAACCGGAAAGACCCTAGTGCGTTACCCAAGACCGCACATCATTGTTGCCCCGTCAGAACGAAATTGCAAACTTCGCGCAAAAAGGCCGCTTTTTCGTCAAATGGCTCCAGGTGAACCTTAGCTTGCTCGGCCAGCAATTGGGCCTGCTCCTGCGCCCGTTCCGGCCCCAAAAGGGACACAAACGTCGCCTTGGCCGCGCCTCCCTCGGCCTTACCGGCCTCCGCAAGATCCTCAATCACCTGCATAGCAAGCCCCAAATCGTGGGCAAATGTTTCCAGCGCATGACATGATTCTTGGGAAGCACGTCCCACAATTGCGCCGGAAAGGCAAGCGAATGAAATGAGTGACCCGGTTTTCAGCCGTTGCAGCCGGGTAATGGTTCCAATATGGGGTTTAATCTGTTGCGCGCGAAGGCTGATCATTTGGCCGCCGACCAGGCCGTCTCGACCGACCGTTTTAGTCAACCGCTCGATCAGTTCACAGCGAATATGGGGATCCGGGTGGGTTTCTTCATCCACCAGAATTTCAAAGGCGATCGCCTGCAAGGCATCGGCCGTAAGAATCGCCGTGGGTTCATCGAAAACCACATGGATCGTCGAGCGGCCGCGCCGCTTGCCCCGATTGCCCAGGCTGGGCAAATCTTCACGGACGAGAAACGATGCATACGCGCATTCAACCGCGGCCCCGATGCGCAATAGCGAAGTCTTTTCCACGTCGAAAAGATGGCCACTTTGAATGGCAAGAAACGAACGCAACCCATGAGCACCGGCAATGGCATACCGTACGGCATCGATCACGCGACTTTCAGGACCCTCCGCCTTCGGCAGCAATTGATTGAACAATTGCCGGACCTCCGACGTGGAAATATCCAGCTCATCATGAATATCAATAGGCGATTGAATGTCTTCAATCATAGCCCGCTCACTCATTGATCAAGACTTGTCATCAAAACCGGAAAGACCCTAGAGCATTTTCGAGCGAAGTGGACACCGGGTCGCGTTCTAAGATATGTCGGCAGACGATGCCGAAACCGATCCGTCTGCTGACAGGGTGATCTTTTCGACTTTGGCCTGAGCGGCGGCCAGCTTGGCTTCACAATGAGCCTTGAGTAGGGTTCCGCGCTCGTAAATATCGATTGATTTTTCAAGATCCACATCACCGCCTTCCAGCTTCTGCACAATGCTCTCAAGCTCGGTCAGCGCCTTTTCGAATGTCATCTTGGCAATATCGTCAGGAATTTCCGGTTGGCGCGCCTTGGCCATAAATACTTCTTTCAATGAATCGGAAAAGTTAAATCGTCGAATTAAGGTTTGGACCTAGATTTTTTCGAACTCTCGCCAGGACCAGTAAGTGTAGCCGTCATTATACACGGGCCGCCAACCTTTGTTACGCAAAGTCACGCTCACCATCCAATTGAAAAAACCGTGAGCACAGACAAGCACGTTGCCGCCGGCGGTGGCCGTATCGATCAACCGATCGGACGCTTGGTTTGCCCTTTTAAAGGCATCGATGACACCTTCGCTATCGGGAGAATAGCCCAATGACCAAAAAGTACGCGAGATCCACCCCCAATGGGTCGGGCCGCAACGCATCATGGGCACGGGGGGTTTCGGCAGTGGAACTTCGACAAACAACCGATCGGTTTTCACGTCACGGCCAGGGGCCAAGTGCTGGGCGGTTTCTTGGGCCCGGCGTAGGGTACTGGAATAGATGTGATGGGAATCCCGGGCCAGTTCGACCAATCGATCCGGCGGGCGCTCGCCTTCGGCCAAGCCGCTGGCATCGTATTGCCGCCACCAGCCCATATATTCGTCAGCCGTCAGCACCTGGTCGCGGGAAAGGCTGGGCCGACCATGACGTACAATGATAATGCGTCCGGGATTCCCAGCTTCGCGCACTGAGTTGTTCCCCTTAAGCTCGATCGCCACTGACACACCCCTTCATGAGCGCCGCCACGTGGGCCACCACGCTGCTTGCCAGTGCAGAGACATTGTAGCCCCCTTCGAGCACCGAAACCAAACGCCCATCACAGCACATGGCGGCGACCTCGCACAATGCCCGTGTGACCCAAGCAAAATCCTCTTCGTCCAGCATCAGCTCGCCCAGAGGATCCGCTCGATGGGCATCGAATCCCGCAGAAATCAAAAGAAAATCGGGCGAAAACCGGCGTAAAGCGGGGATCACCCGATCCGTGATCGCCGCACGAAAGGCGGCAGAGCCGGCCTGAGCCGGCAACGGCACATTGACGATATTGCCGTGACCGGTCTCACCGGCGGCGCCGGTTCCGGGATAAAACGGGAATTGGTGGGTCGACCCATAGAATAGGTTCGAATCATTCCAAAAAACGGCCTGGGTGCCGTTGCCGTGATGGACATCGAAATCGACCACCGCGACCCGTTTCAGGCCATGAGCGACCCGCGCATGGAGGGCGCCAATGGCCACATTATTGAACAGGCAAAAGCCCATGGCACGCTCGGCTTCGGCGTGATGCCCCGGCGGGCGCGACGCGCAAAAGGCATTGTCCGCCTCACCCGCCATGATGAGGTCGACCGCCGACACCACGCCACCGGCCGCCCGTAAGGCCGCTTCACCGGATCCCGGTGAGGTCGGCGTGTCGGGATCGAACGAAAAAAAACCCTCCGCCGGAATGTTATCGAGCACATGATCCACATGGCATGGGGTCTGAACGCGCTCCAGCTGCGCGCGCGTGGCCGGCGGCGCCTGGCGGCGCAACAGAGCGTCGAAGGAAGGTGTCTTGAGCGCCTCCAAGATCGCCTGCAACCGTTCAGGCGATTCCGCATGTCCGGGCGGTACCAGGTGATTGAGAAAGGCGGGATGGCTAATCAGCGCGGTGGTCATAATTCTTGCCAATGTAGATCGCAGGGTGAGCTGAACGGGCCGTTATATTATCCATTCCAGTCAAACGCGTTTGTACCAATCAACACCTGCTTTGTCTCGCTGGCATGTCGCTTTGCCTCGATTAACCAGCCATTTGAGATGAGACAGGGATTCGCCGGTCGCCATCAAATAATTGTTGGCGTCGATTTTACTTTTGAACAATTGGGAAAACACATCCACCGCCCGCTTTGGCTCTTCGAGGGCCGCATAAAGACGGTCTAGGTTATCCTCGTGTCCCTTTATCAGCTGACCCAGTCTCGTATGCAATCCGTAGAACGGCTCATTGTGCGAGGGCAACACCAACAAATCCTCAGGCAGACGTTCGCGCAGTCTAACACATGAGTTCAGCCACTCATCCAGCGGATCGGCCGAGGGTTCCGTTGGATAAAGGCTGACAATCGAGGATATGCGCGGCAATACCTGATCGCCGGAAATAAGAACGTTGAGATCCGGGCAATAAAGGCAAGCATGCTCGGGCGAGTGGCCCCGGCCTACCACAACTTGCCACTCATGTTCGCCGATCGTAATCATTTCACCATCGACAATTCGTCGAAAGCTATCCGGCATATGACTGATGAAACTGCCAAACGCTCCGAAGCGTTGTTTGTAGATGTCCAGAGCCCGTTCGGTAAAACCGGCGGCGCGATAGAAACGAAGTGCAATGTCGGGGGCTTCACGACCCGTGTCGTTAGCCAGAATGCGCCCAAGCAGATAGTCGGTACGCGTCATCCAAAATTCCGCATCCCATTTGCTGACAATCCACCCTGCAAGCCCTACATGGTCGGGATGCATATGAGTGCAAATAACCCGCGTAATGGGCTTGCCGTCCAATTGATTGTCGAAAATTTTTTCCCAATCCTCTCTGGTCTCGTCCGCGCGCAATCCGGTGTCGACAATACTCCACCCCTCATGGTCGCGGATCAGCCAAAGATTGATATGATTGAGGACAAACGGCAAAGACATGCGCAGCCAGAAAATACCCGGCACGATTTCCGTTATGGTGCCTCGATCCGGCTTCATTTCAAACGGATAAATAAGCCCGCGGCGCTTCCGGCCTGCCAATTCCATCAAGCTATGTCACCTTATCCTGAGTAAGATGTTACGGCGCGGTGATAACTGGGGCGCGCTTTGACGCGCGTCGCCCACTTCAATACGCGCGGGAAATCTTCCAGTGGAAATTTGACAAGCTGAAGCCGCGCCACATTCACGATCCACGCAATATCCGCCAGACCAAATGCGTGGCCGCCCAACCAAGAATCTTTCTCAAGTATAGTTTCAAGTTTTTCGAGCGCGACTTGTGCGGCGTTTTTTCCCTGATCAACGCGAGCCGCCCATGCGGTTCCGTTTTCGGCAAAGTCCCGGTAGAAGGCAACGCGCTCCGGTTCGAGTTCAAGTCGCTCGAACATAGCAATATCTTCCGCCGTCACATTTCGCGTCGCCCGAAAAAGGATGTCGTGGCTTAGTGTCTTGATCACCCACTGAAAGGCGCCCGAATCGTCTTGAATGGTGCGCAGCCGATTGCGCGCCACCGAATCTTGAGGCCTGAGATTGGGCTGCGTAAACGTATCATCCAAATATTCGATAATATCGTTCGACTCTATGTAGACGCGGCCATCATGAACCAATGTCGGCACAACACGGTTGGGATTAATCGCTCCATAATCGGGCTGCATTTGTTGCCATCTTGCGCCGTCGAGATTATGTGCTGTCCAGGCGAGCTCTTTTTCCTCCAGCGCAATGCGCACGCGTTGAGAACAATTCGACGTCACGAATTGAAAAAGATGCAACCCCTCGAGGGCGGCCGCGACCTCGCTTCGGCTTTGGTAAAGAGCCATAAGACTTTGCTCCGTTGCAGCGGCTTTTGTTTATAGTGTTTCCAGGAAAAGTGGATACCGGTTTTCCGTCCGGAAACACGACAAAACAACACCTTAGGGTCCGGTTTTGATTCTATCAAAACCGGAAGGACCCTAGCCCGCCATTTGATCCGGCGTGAGTTCGTATAATTGATCTGCGCCGGTCACGGCAGCGCTGGCCCAGGCTTGAGCTTGCGGCAAAATGTTTTGCGCATAAAATTTGGCTATTGAGATTTTGGACTTGTAGAAACCGTCTTCACCGGAAGAACCATCAACAAGATGGTCGTTTGCCGCAATCGCGCCAAGGCCTAACAGATAGCCCCCCGACACCAATCCAAACAATCGCAAATAGGGGGTTGCCCCGGATAGACAGTCACGCGGATGTTCTTTCAGACGCGCCGTCAGCCACTCGGTCACTCGGTCAACCGCTGCAACACCCTGCTCAAGGCAAGTTCCGATCACACGCAATTGCTCGCTATGGGAGTTCATGAGTTGGCTTACGCAGCCACCCATGTCGTCGATAAAGGCCGCCACCGCCGCGCCACCATTGAGTGACAATTTGCGCGTGGCCAGATCCATTGCCTGAATGCCGTTGGTTCCCTCATAAATCGGCAATATGCGCGCGTCGCGCAAATGCTGGGCGGCGCCGGTTTCTTCGATATAGCCCATGCCCCCGTGCACCTGGATTCCAAGAGACGCGACCTCCACCGCCATATCGGTGGCAAAACCTTTCGATATGGGCGTCAATAATTCTTCGCGCAATTTCGCTTTGGCGCGCGCCCTGTCATCAGGAAGATGGCGCGCCTCATCGATCGCCACCGCATTGGCGTAGCAAATGGCCCGAATAGCCTCCGTAGTGGCTTTCATGGTCAACAACATGCGCCGCACATCCGGATGTTCAATGATTTCCACAGGCCCGCTTTGTGCCAAGCGTCTTGCCGCGGACTTACCCTGCCGTCGCTCCCGAGCGTAGGCGAGCGCTTGTTGGTAGGCACGCTCGGCAATTGCGACACCTTGCAAGCCGACATTGAGGCGCGCCGCATTCATCATGCTGAACATGCAGGCCATGCCATTATTTTCGCCCCCAACCAGATAGCCCACAGCCCCCTGGTTTTCGCCAAACGCCATAACGCAAGTCGGACTGGCGTGGATGCCCAATTTGTGTTCCAGGCCGACCGGCTTCACATCATTGCGGGCGCCCAAAGACCCATCGGCATTGACGAGAAATTTAGGAACGAGAAACAGCGATATGCCTTTTGTGCCCGCCGGTGCGTCCGGCAACCGCGCCAACACCATGTGGATGATATTTTCCGCCATGTCGTGATCGCCATAGCTGATGTAGATTTTGGTTCCTTCGATGAGATAGCTGCCATCGGATTGCTTGGTCGCCTTAACCCGCAAGGCGCCGACGTCGGACCCGGCTTGCGGTTCGGTGAGGACCATGGTGGCGGTCCATTCGCCGGTCACGAGTTTGGCAAGGTAAAGGCTCTTTTGTTCTT
>SMXP01000010.1 GCA_004356335.1 Alphaproteobacteria bacterium
ATAAAGGAAGTCCGTGCCTTGACGGGTCTCGGTTTGAAAGAGGCCAAAAACCTTGTTGAAGATGCGCCAACAGCGGTCAAGGAAGACGTCTCCAAAGACGAAGCTAACGAAATCAAGGAGAAGTTGGAAGCGGTAGGAGCCACTGTCGAACTTAAATAGTGCCGAAGCGGCAACCGGCGTGTGCCCGGGCATCACTCGCCGGGGCTGCTTCCGATCCGAAAGCGGCGTGTTTTCGTCGAGCAGCTGCTCGTCCCTTTTGCGGACCAAGGATTGGATCGGGAACCGTCACTACTAAGAGAAGCAATAGGCCTGTATTACAGAAGCAAAAAGGAACACCATGACGCAAATGCAACAACAATATCGTGATCGCCGAATCCGCCGGTCGTTCGGTAAAATTAAAGAAGTCACGAGCATGCCGAACCTTATTGAGATTCAAAGGAATTCTTACGCTCACTTCCTGCAAAAGAACGTGCCACCGCGGGAAAGAAGAGATGTGGGAATCGAAGCCGTATTCAAGTCGGTATTTCCAATTTCCGATTTTACGGAGACGGCGACTCTCGAATACGTGAAATACGAATTTGAAAATCCAAAATACGACGTTGAAGAATGTCAACAGCGCGACATGACATACGCGGCGCCACTGAAGGTTACGCTTAGGCTCATTGTGTTTGATATCGACGAAGAAACGGGCGCTAAATCGGTAAAGGACATCAAGGAGCAAGATGTCTATATGGGCGACATGCCGTTGATGACGGATAACGGCACATTTGTCATTAATGGCACCGAGCGCGTTATCGTTTCGCAAATGCACAGAAGTCCAGGCGTATTTTTCGATCACGATAAAGGCAAAACACATTCCAGCGGAAAATTGCTGTTTGCGGCTCGTGTGATTCCCTATCGGGGCTCTTGGTTGGATCTTGAATTTGATGCGAAGGACATCGTGCATGTCCGTATCGATCGTCGACGGAAACTACCGGTTACGACTCTGCTATATGCGCTTGGCTTGGACAGCGAAGAAATCCTCGATACGTTTTACGACCAGGTGGTGTACACGCGTCATAAGGACGGTTGGACAGCACCGTTTAATCCGAATGCCATGCACGGGCTGAAACCGGCCTTCGATCTCGTCAATGCAAAAAATGGCAAGGTTGTCGTTGAAGCCGGCCGTAAAATGACACCGCGGTTGGCGAAAAAGCTCGAAGAGGATGGCCTCAAGACGCTTTTTGTGACGAATGAGGAGCTGGTGGGTCGCTATCTGGCAGTGGAACTCGTCAATGCTGACACCGGTGAAATTTTTTGTGAGGCCGCTGACGAGCTGACGGCGGAGAAACTTGAAGAGCTTATCGAAGCGGGCATAACAGAGATCCCGACCCTCGACATCGATCATGTTAATACGGGCGCGTTTATTCGTAATACCTTGACAGTCGACAAGAACGAAGATCGGGATGGCGCGCTTGTGGACATCTATCGAGTGATGCGACCCGGTGAGCCGCCGACCGTCGATACGGCGGAGACTCTTTTTAATAGTCTTTTCTTTGATTCCGAGCGCTACGATTTAAGCGCCGTCGGTCGCGTCAAGATGAACCTGCGGTTGGGGCTTGATGCCGATGATACGGTACGGGTTTTGCGCAAGGAAGACATTCTGGCGGTGGTGAAGACCTTGGTCGAATTGCGGGACGGCAAAGGTGAGATCGATGATATCGATCACTTGGGCAACCGGCGCGTTCGTTCCGTGGGCGAGCTGATGGAAAATCAATATCGCTTGGGTCTTCTTCGCATGGAACGTGCGATCAAGGAGCGCATGAGCTCGGTCGATATTGATACGGTCATGCCCCATGATCTAATAAATGCAAAACCGGCGGCCGCCGCTGTGCGCGAATTTTTCGGGTCGTCGCAACTAAGTCAGTTTATGGATCAAACCAATCCCCTATCGGAAATCACCCATAAACGGCGATTATCTGCCTTGGGGCCCGGTGGATTGACGCGTGAACGCGCCGGTTTCGAGGTGCGCGACGTTCATCCCACTCATTATGGTCGGATTTGCCCGATCGAAACGCCGGAAGGTCCGAATATCGGACTGATCAACAGCCTGGCAACCTATGCCCGCGTGAATAAGTATGGCTTTATCGAAACTCCCTACCGCAAGGTCAAGGATGGCAAAGTGACCGATGAGGTCGAGTATCTTTCCGCTATGGAGGAAGCGAAATACAGTATTGCGCAAGCGGATGTCGCTCTCAACAAAGACGGTTCATTTGCTGAGGATCTTATTTCCTGTCGGGTGGCTGGTGAATTCCGAATGGCGCCGATGGCAGACGTGAATTTTGTCGACGTCTCGCCCAGGCAAATCGTTTCCGTGGCAGCCGCATTGATTCCATTCTTGGAAAATGACGACGCCAACCGTGCGCTCATGGGGTCGAATATGCAGCGGCAAGCGGTACCGCTTGTGCGTACGGAAGCGCCGCTGGTCGGCACCGGCATGGAATATGTGGTCGCGCGTGATTCTGGTGCGGCAATTGCAGCCAAGCGAACCGGTGTGGTCGATCAGGTCGATTCCACCCGGATCGTTATTCGCGCCACGGAAGAGACCGATCCCACCAAGTCGGGCGTCGATATCTACAATTTGCTGAAATTCCAGCGCTCCAACCAAAACACCTGTATCAATCAACGTCCTTTGGTGAAGGTCGGGGAAGAGGTCAAAGAGAGTGACGTGATTGCCGATGGTCCGTCTACGGATCTTGGTGAGTTGGCTCTTGGGCGAAACATCCTCGTCGCTTTTATGCCTTGGAATGGATATAACTTCGAGGATTCCATTCTGATATCCGAACGCATTGTGCGCGATGACGTTTTCACTTCGATTCATATCGAAGAATTCGAGGTCATGGCACGGGATACCAAACTGGGGCCGGAAGAAATTACACGCGACATTCCGAATATCGGTGAAGAGGCCCTGCGCAATCTCGACGAGGCCGGCATCGTCTATGTCGGCGCCGATGTCAGTCCGGGAGATATTCTGGTCGGTAAGATTACGCCGAAGGGCGAGTCACCTATGACTCCCGAGGAAAAACTTCTGCGTGCCATCTTCGGAGAGAAAGCATCCGACGTTCGCGACACGTCCTTGAAATTACCTCCTGGTGTCGCCGGAAAGGTCGTTGAGGTGCGTGTCTTCAATCGCCACGGCATCGATAAAGATGAGCGTGCCATGGCCATTGAGCAGGCGGAAATTGAACATTTAGCCAAGGACCGTGATGACGAACAGGCGATCCTGGATCGCAACATCTTCGGGAGATTGCAAGAATTGCTGCTCAATAAAGTGGCGGTCAGCGGCCCCAAAATGACCGAAGGCGAAACCCGAATGAGCCAAGCGATGTTGGATGAGGTGCCGCAGCACCAATGGTGGGAGATCGGGCTGAAGAACGAAAAGGCCATGGCTGAAGTTGAGGCTTTAAAAAAGCAGTATGATGAAAGCCGCGAGCGGCTGCGGCGGCGCTTCGAAGATAAGGTCGATAAGCTTCAACGTGGTGACGAATTGATGCCCGGTGTGATGAAAATGGTGAAAGTTTTCGTCGCCGTGAAGCGCAAGCTGCAACCGGGCGATAAAATGGCCGGGCGTCACGGCAATAAGGGGGTCATATCGAAAATCATTCCCATTGAGGATGTGCCTCATCTGGAAGACGGTACCCCGGTCGACATTGTGCTTAATCCCTTGGGCGTGCCGAGCCGAATGAATGTCGGTCAGATTTTGGAAACGCATATGGGCTGGGCTTGTGCAGCTATCGGCAAGCAAATTTCAGCCGCCGCCGAAGAATATTATAGAACGGGAAAAGCCGGTACACTGCGAAAAGCCATGAATCTGGCCTATGGAAAAGACCAAAGGATTACCGATGCTGACGACGATCGACTGGCGGAACTCGCATTAAGCATCCGGAACGGCTTGCCGATCGCAACGCCGGTGTTCGATGGCGCCCACGAATCTGATATTGTCGAATTGCTTTCGCAAGCCGGTCTTTCGGAAACCGGGCAGGTCACTCTTTATGACGGTCAGACCGGCGAGAAGTTTGATCGGCCTGTGACGGTTGGTTACATCTATATGCTCAAACTTCATCACCTGGTCGACGACAAGATCCATGCCCGGTCGATTGGACCGTATTCGCTGGTGACTCAGCAGCCTTTGGGCGGCAAGGCGCAGTTCGGCGGACAGCGCTTCGGTGAGATGGAGGTGTGGGCATTAGAAGCCTATGGCGCTGCCTATACGCTGCAGGAAATGCTGACCGTTAAATCCGATGACGTTGCCGGGCGAACGAAGGTCTATGAGGCGATTGTGCGTGGCGACGACACGTTTGAGGCCGGGATACCGGAATCCTTCAACGTTCTTGTGAAAGAGATGCGCTCGCTCGGTCTTAATGTTGAGCTATTGGGTGCTTAGTGCACAGCGGTGCCCGGATATTACAGCCCATTCAGGAAAAGTTGGCACCGATTTTCCGTCCGAATGGGCGACAAAACAAAGACTTAGAGCGTTTTCGCGAGTCTATTAAGTTCGGAAACGCTCTAGAGACGATCGCGGCACTATCGTTTGGAACCAAACTTTGAGGCTGGACTGGCCGGCCCCAGCGGAATGTGGCTAAGGAGCTATCCATGAACCAAGAGGTGATGAACCTTTTTTCTCCTGTCGGTACGACGGCTACTTTTGATAACATTCGGATATCGATTGCGAGCCCGGACCGCATATTGTCGTGGTCCTTCGGCGAAATCAAAAAACCCGAAACCATCAATTACCGCACGTTTAAGCCCGAGAGAGACGGCTTATTTTGTGCGCGTATATTTGGCCCTATCAAGGATTACGAATGCCTGTGCGGTAAGTACAAGCGGATGAAGTACAAAGGGGTCGTGTGCGAGAAATGTGGCGTCGAAGTCACGTTATCGAAAGTTCGTCGAGAGCGCATGGGCCATATCGAACTGGCTTCCCCGGTGGCGCATATTTGGTTCATGAAATCGCTGCCAAGTCGAATTGGGCTAATGCTCGACATGTCACTTAAGGAACTCGAGCGGGTTCTTTATTTTGAATCCTATATTGTCGTCGAACCGGGCTTGACGCCGCTGATAGAGCGTCAACTCTTGACGGAAGACGATTATATGCAAGCGCAGGATGACTACGGTGAAGACAGTTTTACCGTGGGCATTGGCGCTGAGGCCATTAGGGAGCTCTTGATCACGCTTGATCTAGAACGAGAATCCGAAAAGCTCCGTGTCGAGATTGCCGAATCCACCACGGAACTAAAGCCCAAGAAACTGGCCAAGCGGCTAAAACTCTTGGAAGCCTTTACCCGGTCCGGAAACAAGCCCGAATGGATGATTCTGACTGTCGTTCCCGTTTTACCGCCCGAGCTAAGACCGCTTGTGCCGCTTGATGGGGGCCGATTTGCTACATCTGATTTGAATGATTTGTATCGACGTGTCATCAACCGGAATAACCGACTGAAGCGTCTCATGGAATTGCGCGCGCCGGATATCATCATTCGGAACGAGAAGCGGATGCTGCAGGAAGCGGTGGATGCCTTGTTCGATAATGGACGCAGGGGACGCATCATCACCGGGGCCAACAAGCGGCCGCTGAAGTCCCTAGCCGACATGCTTAAAGGAAAGCAAGGGCGTTTCCGGCAGAACTTGCTGGGCAAACGCGTCGACTATTCCGGCCGATCGGTGATCGTTGTGGGGCCGGAGCTCATGCTGCACCAATGCGGCTTGCCCAAGAAAATGGCGTTGGAGCTGTTTAAGCCGTTCATTTATTCGAGACTTGATGCCAAAGGTCTTGCTGCAACGGTCAAACAGGCCAAGAAATTGGTTGAAAAAGAGCGGCCGGAAGTGTGGGACATTTTGGACGAGGTTATTCGCGAACACCCCATCTTGCTCAATCGTGCGCCCACATTGCACAGGCTGGGCATTCAAGCCTTTGAACCGGTGTTAATCGAAGGCAAGGCGATTCAGTTGCATCCACTGGTTTGTGCGGCGTTTAATGCGGATTTTGACGGCGACCAGATGGCGGTTCATGTGCCTTTGAGCCTGGAGGCGCAACTTGAAGCGCGTGTTCTGATGATGTCGACCAACAATATTTTAAGCCCCGCCAACGGCAAGCCGATCATTGTGCCGAGTCAGGATATTGTGCTGGGTCTTTATTATATGACATTGGAGAAGGAGGGTGAGCCCGGAGAAGGTATGGTTTTCACGGGCATCTCGGAAATCGAGCATGGCTTGCAGTCCGGTGCCATTACGCTTCACTCAAAAATCAAGGCGCGTTGGAATAGCGTCGAT
>SMXP01000095.1 GCA_004356335.1 Alphaproteobacteria bacterium
AGAATAGGGCCGGGTCATCAGATACCTCCATCAATGTGGTGGAATCCAATGAATCACAATCTACAACAAATGAGAATCCCCCAAATGATTCCGCCAGATCGGAAAATGCTCTAGCTTGCAAAAAACGTGCAATCACCTTTGACCTTTTGTCTTGCCTAAAGGCCCGACGGTACGTTGAGCCACCCTCGGTTTTTGCGCCCGTCATAAAGGTTACCCCTCTCAAAAACCAGTTTAGTGTCTGCAAAAGAGAGAATCGCGGCATGATCCCGTGTGACGATTGAGATCTTGAAACTGATTCTGGCTGTCTGATATTTGAAACCGTCAAGCAAACGTATTCTCGGCATTACAGGTGCTGGCGACGACTGGTTGAAGCCGGCTCACTCGATTTCCGCCAAGTTTTCACCTCCAGCCTGTTAAACGGCCTTCTGACCGAGCCGGGCGCGATCCCTACCCGGAGCGCGCTCAATATACCGGCGGCCTCCCAGTAATTCTCGGCGGTAAAAAGCTGATGCTCTCGCCACGGCAGCATGCTTAGGTCACCAGCCATAAGGCCACTGCCCTCACGAACTGCAATGACGGGAATCCCCTGTTCAAGGGCCGCAAGGGTGGGCAGTCCGATACATCCCTCCGGAATGACCAGGCACGATACATCTCGCACCGTCAATACACCGCTTGCAGCCATCCGGTCCGGATCAACCACAATGCGCGGTGATTGTTTTAAGCCTTTCAGGACACATTGAAGGAAAGACGAAGAGATGGCTTCCGCCGCCATGCGCGGATCGACCCGGCCAGGATCCTCGTTCAGTATTTCGCGGGATTCCATCATCGGAGCGTGCGCCGAGGGCACATTGAAGCAATGCGATACCGCGTGGGTCAGCATGGCTTCGATGCCGCCCCAGGGATTGATCATAGTTCCGCCACTGTTGAAATACTTTTCGTGAAAACCGTCGGGCACGCCAATCAGCGACGAAATGGCGACAGCGTCATAGTCATCCGCCGTCTCCTTAAGCAAATCAAAGATTCTGTCGATGCCCTGGCCGAAACCCACCGCCCGTCCCGACGCGGAGGAAGAGGCCGTCAGTTCTAAAGGCGGTTCGAGCTTGTAGATGCCGGTGCAATTGAGCCCATACGTGGTCCGCGCAGCGTCCACGGTGTTCAAGACGAGGTTCTCGATCATCGCATCCGCCTGAGAATCAAAAACGACCACCACGCGATTCGCCCGCACAGGTTCAAGCCCAACGGTTCCCATCAGCAGCCGGCACAGAATACTACCCTCCACATAGTGGGCGTTGGCCGGCAATTCGTTGATGTCGCTGGCATTCACCACATTCGGATGGGTGATCAACTGATCGCAGCAAGACGCCAGGAGCTGCGCCGCCGGGGTCGCATCGCCCGCATGGCCGCCGACCTCCGCGCCGATGCCGGTCGGCACCACATAGACGGCGTTGAATTGCCCAGCGTTTTCGCCGTCCCGCCGCCTCAATGCGAATATGGAGTCACGGTCTTGCGCGATGGAAACATCCGAACCGACCAAGCAGCCGATTTCGCAAAAATATTTGCCGTCGTCGACCGACGCGATCACCAACCGAACGGGAATTTCCCCTTCGGCGAACCTGAACGACAGGGCCTTTTCAATATGTTCGATTACTCCACGATTTCCGGGCGTGGCTGGAATCGTGACGGATTTTTCAAGCAACTGCAATGTTGGTGACCCCCGCATTTCGCGCAAATTCATCGAAACTGTCGGTCCTGACCTCGTCGAGGGAACCGTCGAGACGGCGTGCGTAGATGGTCGGCAAGCCGACCCCGTTGAACCGGTGCGCCTTGGACATCGTATAGGCTCCCATGTTGAGAAACGTGATTCTGGAGCCGATCGTCAAGGCCCTGTCGAACGAATATTGTCCAAACACATCACCGGCTAGGCAGGTACAACCGGCAAGGATATAGGAGTGGAGACCGCCATCAACGTGCCCCAGAACATCGGGTTCGAACTGAAACTCAAAGACCTCCGACATGTGGTTCACGGTAGTGTCAAGGATCGCGATCGGAATATCGTCGCCGTTGAATATATCATGGACCTCCGCTTCGATAGTTCCACAGCGCCGCACCGCCGCGGCGCCGGGTTCGATGAAGACCTCGAGGCCGAATGTCTCGCGAAAGATCGCGACTGCCTCGTAAAAATCGGCGTAATCATTAACCAAATTAAACAGGTAGCCGCCCCCCAGATTGATCCAGTCGATCTGTTGCAAAACCTTCGGGATGACGTCTTGGATGTGCCGCGCCGTCGCGAGGAGGCCGGCGAAATCGGTACCTTCGCAATTGTTGTGAAAATGGAGGCCGGTGATACCGCGAAGACCGGCAGGCTCCGACTCGATGAGGTCTGCCAGTCTGCTGATCGGCACCCCGAGTTTCGAGTTCTGTCGGCAGGGGTCGTATCGGGGATCGCGGATGAGGGACAGCTGTGGGTTCACACGGAGCCCAAGTCTGGTCTGCGTCGAAGCCTTGCCGCGAAGGCGGCCCCACTGGGAGAGTGAGTTAAAGGTGAGATAATCGAGACGCCCGCCGAACTCCTCCAGGGTTTCTCGCTTGATCAACGGACTTACCAAGTGCAGCGAACGGCTGTCGCCACATAACTGATCGATCAGACGGAGCTCAAACGGAGAGCTGCAGGCGAATCCGTCGACCAGCCGAGTGACACCACGAAGTACCGCCGAAAGTGAACAGGCCTTGGGCGAATAGAGCAGCTTGCAGGATGCTTGATCCGCGATCTTCCGAAGTAACGCCAGGTCGCTTTGCAGCGTTTTCTCGTCGGTCACGAACGCCGGCGTATTGATCTTGTCCGCCAAAGTTACTCCTCCCAATCGTTTGCCGCTACAGCGTCGTTGTGCCCACGGCCTGTCGTCGCCATCGTCAGGCAATATATTTCAAACTCCACCCTCTTAGGCAAAACGAAAAACCGGCTCGCACACATCAAATTCCCTAATCTAGAATTACGTGAGGAACAAAATTCGCGTCTGCACCCGTTATCAGAGTTCGGCCTTCCCGAATAGATAGCCCGGCCGGCCGGCCCGCAACCATCCAGCACCCGACCATCGGAAATTTTCCGTCAAATTCCGGAAGCGGATGAAAGGCTTGCACGACATGACCTTCTCCTCCATAAGGGCCGTCATTGCGGGTCCACGCCATGCCGTCCCCCACGATCTCGATATTCGAGCCTTGGCGCGATAACAGAGGTTTTCGAACGTAGTTGTCCGATAGGGTGCCGGCCCCGGGATCCCCTTCAAAATAGGCCGGCAATAGATTGGGATGCCCCTGGAACATTTCCCATAACAGCGGCAGGAGTCCTTTGTTGGATAGCACTGCCTTCCAGGGCGGCTCCAGAAAATGCACGCCGCTGGTGACCAGATGACAACCGAACTCTTCCTCCATTATCCATTCCCAGGGGTATAGTTTGAACAGGGTAGTGATAATCCGGTTTTCGAGGTCGGTAAATCGCCCGAGCGCATCGATGCCGATGTCTCTCATAGCGAGAAAATGCGTCTCCAGGCCGGCTTCCTGGGCACATTCCTGGAGATAGTTGACTGTCTCCCTGTCGTCCTCGATGTCGCTCAGGCAGGCCAGGTGCAAAAGCCCTTCGGTCCCCATCGCCCGGAACGAGTCGACAAGATCTTCATGAAGCTCTGTAAATTGATCGCAGTCTCGCGGAATCAGCCCGGCCGCAATGGCCCCTTCGAGCCAGACCCACTGAAAGATCGCCGACTCGTAGAGGGTCGTTGGGGTATCGGCGTTGTACTCCAACAGTTTGGCTTGCCCCACACCGTCATAGGAAAAATCCAGCCGACCATAGAGGTCCTTTTCCCTGTTCCGCCAACTATCCGCAACATAATCCCAGCATTCCTCAGGGATTCGCAATCGACGATAGACTGTCTCGTCCGCCAGCGAGCGATCCAGCAACTGTAAGCACATTTCGTCGATCTCTTCGGCCGGCTTTTCGAGATCTTCCTCGATTTGCCGCAAGGTGAACCGGTAGTAAGCGGTCTCATCCCAATAGGGAATTCCATCGCCGGCGCGATATTCGTAGCCATGCTCCAAGGCCGTTTCTTTCAAGTCCGGCCGTTCGACAACAGGAATGCGGTGCATGGCGGTAGGACTGTTCGGTGACGGTTTCGTGGTTCAAAGGGCCGTTCAGCCAGGACGAAACGGCAACGTCTTCCGGCCGTTTAGCCGCTGCGCTTTGCCTTGAGCCGGGCCAGCACGTCGCCACCACTGGCGCCGCCGCCGACGATACCTGCGGCTTTCAACTTGTCGTCGAGGCTGACTTCTTCCGTGGACTCGGCAAGTTCACTGGCCGCTTCGAATTTCGCAGCCCGTTCGGCTTGCTTGTCTTTCAGCCGTTCGAGGCTGTCTAACGCGCTCCGCATGCTTGAGCCAGCACCCGAATGCCGCGCCGCCACCGAAGCCTGTGCCTTTTGCACCGTTTCGGTCGCCTTGACTGTATCGACCTGTTGTTTAAGTCGTTTCAAACTCGCCTCGGTATGCGCAACCGCCTTGCGGAGCTGCGACTCACTGCTGCCAAACGATTTTGCGAGGCCTTCCTCGGCCATCAGTTCGGTCTCGAGACCGGCGATTTTTGCGGCGATTTCGTTAGCCAGCTCCTCGTCGCCTTTATCAAGAGCCTGCATCACATAGCCCTCATATTCCGTGAGCGACGATTTCAGGCTTGCGACCTTCTTATCGGCCAATTTCCGTTTGGCGATGATACCTGTCAGGGCTCCCTTCGATTTACTGAGTTCGCTGTCGGCATCCCGGATTTCCTGGTCCAGGATACGCAGAGCTTGATTATCGATAAAAGCCTCGCCGGCTTCATTAACACCACCACGAACAGCTGTGGCGACTTTTGCCCAAATACTCATGTTGCCTTACTCCTTCGTCAGATGCTTATATTGGGGCCTGCGGAACATCCCGTCAGGCAACACCCTTTAAGTCCGATTGATAGGCTGCGGCAGCCTGCATGGCGTTATCGGCCAGTGTCTCGATCTCGAATAGGACCGACTCCAAAATTGAGCCCGCACTCAAGGAGCCGAACATTTCGTAATAGTCTCTGCCGTCCGGCCCTGGTCGAATGCCAAATGTGGATAAGGGGAGGAGCTTATGGGTCTTCAAAATCATCTCGTTGAAGGCCGCGGCGTTATCAACTTCCTCCACCGGCCAAAGCAGGGTATCGACAAGGATCTGGCTGCCGCTCACGCTCATGAGAAGCGGTAAGTCGCCGAACTCCGTCATGGTGATGAGTATCCCCGGGTCGGCGCCTTCGACCAATTCCACCTCAATCGCGCCTTCACCCGCGGGCGCGGATTGGGCGAGCGCCTCGTAGAGTGTTTCGGTGGTCCAGTTTGCGTCTTCGCTCATCTTTTTCTCCGTCACAGTTTTCGGAATGATCGGTATAACGCCGATCCTTAACGCCGTTTCGCAATCCTTCAAGCTCTTCGTATAGTCAGGCGGTATCCATATTTCGCGCTTTACGTACCCCTTTTCGCGCAATCGCGCACGGTACCTGGACTGATAGTAAGACGACTTCTTTGACACCATAAGTTCATCCATTGCGTCCTTTACATGTAATATATTACATGTATAATAAATTGTAACAACTAATTTTAAACGAGGTGGCGACTGTATATTCGTCCAAACACGCTTAATTTGTCTAAGCAAGTTGGCGTATAGTCAGATGAGGGCACGTTACACATAGTTATGAATTCGGGGTTATGAATTCGGGCGGATAACGGGCATGCACATAATGGCGGATAACGAGCATGCACATAATATTGTCGCGCGTTGTAAAGCGCCTCTACGCCCGGATTTCGGGTCTAAGTTGGGATACCGTCCTAATCATGACGGTGTCTCATTTTGCGGTTTCCTGGGGTCTGATCGCTCTTATTGGCGGTGAGGAAATCGCCAGCGGTGAGGTATTTTGGTACTTCTATGCCACCACGGCGACGACCGTCGGTTACGGCGATTACTCGCCGGTTACCGCGGCGGGACGGGCGGTAACCATATTATGGATCATGCCCGGCGGCATCGCCCTCTTTACGACAATAATTGCCAAGGTCGTGCAACAGGTTTCTGACAAATGGAGGCAAAGGTTGCGTGGATTAGCGAGCTACGAAAATTTGAC
>SMXP01000096.1 GCA_004356335.1 Alphaproteobacteria bacterium
CCTCGCGCGATATCCCGGACCCAGATCTCCTGGGTGGGGCCCCTTCCTACGAAATCACTTTTGGTTGCCTCGCCGTGAGATGCCTTTGATCACCGCTTTTGAGTTTGAAGCCGGCGGCAGCGAGCGATGGGCTCGCAGGTCACTCAAAGATCAAGCCGTCCCGGCTTTGCTCTTTAACGAAAACTCTGTCTGGCAACGCCGCCTCTATCCTATCGATCACGGAGTCATCGGCCCGCCCAGCCATGCACCGACACCCCTCAATGTGTTCAACAACGCTCAACTTTCGGCCGGACGGTCATTTCATAGGTCTCTTTTTCTTCGATCGACCATTCGCTCACCACCAAATCGCATCGAGCTACTGTTCACATGTTCTCCATCACGTCTTGCTAAACATCTCTTCTTCCAAGTCGGTGCTCCCATTGCCGTATCTGATTGGCAACGTGTGTCGATTCCTGGATCACCAAACCTGTCTCAGCGCGCTCTTGCTACCTGACTTCGTCATTATTGGTCGACGAAACAGCGTCAGTCATCCGCCGGATAAGGTTTTGAGGAAGGACACGTGGTGCAAGATATCGATTGATAATCTGACGGTACATTATCAGCGGAGCAATTAAACACAGCACCTTCCATATACCCGAATGATCAGGCGGCCAGATGCCGCAAATGCTAGTTTGCCGAGTTAAGCGGGAGACACGTGAGGAATGATTTCTTCGACCAATCTTTCCATTTGCTCCGAATAATCCCATAACGGATTGGGCACGACGAGCTCGGCACCAGCGGCAACAATTGCGTTGATGCCTTCGACACAGCGTTCCGGCTTACCCCAGACGCAGATCTCCTCAACCATGTTGGGCCGGTTCGCCAAAATCCAGGGATAGCGGTTGGCAAACCATTCATCGAGACGGGCTTTGGCGCGTGCTTCATCATCATCGACCGCAAAGAAGCATCTTTTGGCAATCGGGAAAGTTGCCGGATCGCGCCCTTCCTCCTCAAGAAATTGACGCACCAGGGCCACATGCCCGGCAAAGTCTTTGGTCGATGTGGGTCCCGATCCCATGAAACCGTCACCCCGCCTCACTGATCGTCGCAAAGCATCGGGATGGCGTCCGCCAATCCAAATGGGCGGATGAGGTTTTTGGATCGGCTTGGGCTCCATCGACACCCCATCGAGCGTGAAAAACTCTCCCTTAATATTGGTCTTCGGCTCGGTCCAAAGGGACTTCATGATGTCCAAGCCCTCGTTAAAGCGTTTGAGGCGGGTCTTGGGCTCAATGCCAAAGGGCACATAATATTCCGGTGTGTGATCGGGGTGGGGTCCAATCCCGACACCCACTATCACCCGTCCGCCGCTCAAATGGTCAAGCGTGCTTATGTTCTTAGCCAATTGCACCGGATTGCGGACCGGCGTCACGATCACCGAAATACCGAGCCTAACTTTTGTGGTAATCGCGGCGACATAGCACAGGAGACTAAGGCACTCCAAAAGTGGGACGAATCCGGCAACTTGATCTTGAGTCCAAAGGCTGTCAAAGCCAAGTTCCTCGGCTCTTTGGACGCTCTTGCGCACAAGCTCCATATCAGGTGGGCCTTCGAAGAAAACTTGAGGTATCGCCGCGCCAAATTTTATGGGTTTTCCTGCCATCACCAATTCTCCCGCGCATAGGACATGTGTTTAAAGACAGATCACATAAGTTTAGATCCTAAACTAAATTGCACAAGCTACCCAACCTTAAATCCGGCGCGGCCGCAGGAAGAACACCTCTACCATCCGTATAAAGAATAGTGTATGAGTTTCAGCGCCCACGGACCAACCGAAAAAGAGGATCTTAAATCTTTTGGAATTCTATGGTGGACGGAACGTTTGCCAGCGACCAGACCTGGTTATGCAATCGCCAGTGTAAACCGTTCCAACCCTGAGATTCGGCTGAGCCGGCTCAAGTCAAGTTGACCGCCCCCTCTGACGGGATACACAATTTTGGACTAGACCACGTTCACAATTCATTGAATCAGGGAACGGGGGTCTAGATTTGTTATTGGTCGCGCATTCGAACCCAAAAACCGCGGACACTTTTTGTGAATGCGCTCTAGGTCCGCGGTTACCAGGCTTCTACTTCGCCTTTATGAGATAACAGCAATCCGGACTTATCAAGGTTATAGTCATCGATAACAGCGACAACCGATTGCGCACTTTCTTGCGGCGTGATCATGCCCGGCATACTTGGCATGCCGCCAAAATTCGTATCGACCCAGCCGGGCGACACGAGGCCAACCGTGATGCCCCGATCCTTCATTTCTATGGACATGATACGGGTCACCATGTGGAGAGCGCTTTTGCTCGACTTATAAAAATAGGAATTGCCACGATTGCCGACCGTGGACGAAAGCGAACCTTGTGTGCTCGAAATGTTAATGATCTTCTTTTGATCGCTGGCCTCTACGTTTGCAATAAAGGCTTCCGCGATCTTAAGCGGGCCATGAACGTTCACTTTGATCACTTTCTCATAAAGATCATAGTCGAGAGACCCGAATTTTTGTTTGTCGCGGTCACCGGGAATGGCGGCATTGTTGAGCAGAACATCGATCGGCTTGCCCTCATATTTCTTGGCCAGAGCCGCAATCTCCTCATCATCGGTAACATCGAGCTGCTCAATCGTGACATTATCATGTTTGGCTGCGATAGCTTGGAGGTCCGTGGCCTGAGACGGCGTGCGGCATGTCGCGATTACGTTCCAACCGCGTTCCGCATAAACACGCGCAAGCTCTAACCCGATACCGCGGTTAGACCCGGTGATAAGGACGGTTTCCGCCGCTACGGTCATGGACGAAAGCGCTAAAGCTCCCAGCACAAGAGATATCACTGTGGTCATTGTGACAAAAACAGAAGATTGATTTTTCATAGCTAGCGGTTCCCTTGTATTGCGATGCTCGATACGAGCTCGACCCCTTGCTTTAGGCGCTAAGGCCAAAATACATGCTCGGCGGCCCGTCTGCCCAAGATTGAGAAACAGTGACGACACCGGCCGTCCAGGACAGGCTAAAATGAAATGGGCGCTTTGGCTACCATCATGACACCCATTCAACAGTCGCACAGCGAAGAAATTATTTCATCGACCCTCAAAGTTTAGCGAAATTCTGCGCTTATGCGTCGTTTAAGTCGGTAATATAGACGTGAAATTGACCGGAAGCTCTGTCTAATGCGTGGACACGGGCCTAATCATCTAGTGCCGCGGTCGTGAAATCGAATAGGTAGATTTGACCCTGTATTGACGGTCGTAAAGCTGTCAAAATCTTTGTACGTCCGTCTTGGCGTGTCCCTAAACAAACCAGGTGGGACAAAGCACAAAAGAATCATTGGAATGGGGAATCCCATGGAAACGGCAGTAAAGACGCAGCGCCTCGGACCCATTGAGCTGGCGCCCGGTATCTCCCAGTTCAACGTCATGACCAAGCTTTATGCTTGTTTCATTGGCGTTGCCATGTTCAGCGGCATTAGTTTTCTTCAGAGCTACATTCTGACGGAACATCTGCATATTCCACGAAGCCAACAGGGTACGCTCACGGGCGATATCACTTTCGTGGCGGAAATTACGACCATCCTCTTTTTCACCCCCTTTGGCGTGCTGGCCGACCGCGTTGGTCGCCGTCCTATTTACATATTGGGAATTTTGCTGATTGGTCTCGGTTATGGGCTTTATCCATTTGCACCGAGCGCCGGTTGGCTGATGGTGTCCAGATTCATTATGTCCATCGGCGTGGCTGCTGCGGCCGGCATGTTGGCCACCATGACCAATGATTATCCTCAAGAAAATTCCCGCGGCAAACTGATCGGCATCACCAGCATGGCGAATATTTTGGGGACCATGTTCGTCGCCGGTGTCATCGGCCGCATACCCATTGTGCTCACGGCGAGAGATGTCGATCCGGTTACCGCGGGTCAAGTCATGTTCTTATTCGCCACAGCTCTTTGCATTGTGACCGCCGTGGCAGCACAATTGGGGCTCAAGGAAGGAACGCCAGTCGCCAAAAAGGACCAGCCCGCAGTCAAAGTGCTCCTCATGAGCGGTTTGAGAAACGGCAAGAACCCGCGCATCGCTTTGTCTTATGCGGCTGCATTCGCGGCACGCTCCGATCTCGTAATCAAAGGCGCCTTTCTTGCCTTATGGGCCATACAAGATGGCGCGAGGCTTGGCATGAGCCCGGCGGGGGCGATGGCTCGCTATGGCATCATGATTATCATCATGCAATTGGTCAGTTTCGTGGCGGCGCCCTTCTTTGGCTGGTTCATGGACACTGTTAATCGAATTACCGCCACCATGGTGGCGTTGGTTTTTGCCATCGTTGGCTATTTATCCATGTACATCATCACATCACCGTTGGATTACGCGATGTTGCCCTGGTTCATCATCATCTCTCTCGGGTCGGGTTTCATGCTCAAAGCATCACTGGGCCTCATCGGCCAGGAAGCACCGGTCAAGGAACGAGGCTCCGTGATCGCCATGAACAGCACTTTCGGTGCCATCGGTATCCTCATTTTGATGGTGGTCGGCGGCAGATTATTCGATTCATGGGGCCCATGGGCGCCGTTTGTGATTGCCGGTGTTTATCAGATCTTTCTGCTCGCTGCCGCAATAGTGATACGGATCGTGGCACCAGGGCCGGTTGTGATTAGCAAAAGAAAGTGGTGGCCCTTGATGGGGGCACGATCATCCGCACCGGATGAAGTGGACCCTCAAACCCCCGCTGAATGAAAACGCTCTAGCTTAGGTCGTCAAGCAAATCGGCAGCGAATTGCGAAAGCGTGTCATCGCGCGCGCCCATGACGACGATCCGATCGCCGGAACGAGCCAGCTCGCGTAATTTGTCGCCGCACGCAGCGCGGTCAACATAGGCGAAAGCCGTACGGTTATGCGCCGCTACTCCCTCAACAATATCACGGCTGCTAACCGTGCGCTCTACAGTACCGCCAAAATAAACCGGCTCGGGCATGATCAGAACGTCATCCTCATGGAGACCGCGCGCAAAGCAGTCGATGAAAGCTTGTTTCATGAGCTGCAAAGGACCAAATCCGTGAGGTTGAAACATGACCAAAAGCCGTCCCGGGAAGGCGTGCAGGGTGTCGAGCGTTGCCGTGATCTTATCCGGATTGTGAGCAAAGTCATCTATCACAGTCACGCTTTTGGCCGTGCCAACAAGTTCAAGACGTCGGCGGATACCGCTAAATTCGTTAAGCGCTAGAGCAGCCTCTTTCAGTGCCACGTCACAAGCACCTACCGCCGCCAAAGCCGCTAGTGCGTTCGCTGCATTGTGCTCTCCCGGCATATGCAACTGGACGGCGGCAGTCGTTTGCGATGCCCGCTCGGTCACGCCAAATGCAATTCCATCGGAACTCGGATCCATATCGCCGGCGACGAGATCCGCTTGAAAATTACCTAAACTATACGTAATCAATTTGTCGGGTGAAATTTGCGATGCGATCGCGGACGTCTCGATATTATCCAGATTCAAAATTGCAATGTCGGCCCGGCTGACGAAGTCAAGAAATAACCCGCGCAACTCATCGAGCGGTTTGTGGTCAATCGCGATGTTATTCAAAACCGCGATGTGCGGCATGTATCGGGCAATGGAGCCATCGCTTTCATCGACCTCACTGACGAACAGATCGCTGTTACCTGTGACGGCGCTGGCAAAGGGTGCATCGGGCGTGACGAAATTCTTCATGACGGCGCCGTTCACAATCGTTGGATCGCGTCCCGTTCGGTGCAAGATCCAACCGATCATCCCGGTCGTCGTGGACTTACCGCTGGTACCGCCAATCGCGATGCTGTTTGAGGCCGCATTAAATAACTCGGCCAGCAACTCGGCGCGTGTGGTCCGAGAGGCACCGACGCGGCGGGCCGCTTGCACATCGGGCACGGTGTCTTCGACCGCGGCCGAGGAGACCAGTATCTGTTCCGGCCGGGTCAGTCCGCTGCCATCCTGTGGATGGAGCCGGATGCCCTGGGCGCGCAAATAATCAAACTTTTGACCGGTGCGTCCTTGATCAAGCGCCCGATCCGAGCCTTCCACAACATGGCCCTTGGCGTGAAGAATCATCGCCAAAGGCAGCATGCCGCTGCCTCCGATACCGCAAAAGAAATAGCGCTTGTTTTCGGTCATCGGCTATAGCTATAGGGAGAAATCGTTTCCGGCAAATAAATGATGAAGGAAAGGCGCCTGAATGAGCAAAGACCGTCTTAAGATTGGTGTTGTGGCGCCCGGCTCGCCCATTGAGCCCCGTGTCGCCGATCAGGTCAAGGAGATCGCGGCAAAGCTTTATCCGGACAATGGGCTGGATATTCACTTTCATCCGCAGTGCTTTCTCTCATCGGGACATTTCGCGGGAGACGATGAGATCCGTATTCAGGCATTTCTGGAGATCGCCAATGATGAACGCTTTGATGCGTTGTGGTTTGCCCGTGGCGGTTACGGGTCATGCCGTTTGCTCGATACTTTGTTGCGGGAGCTTTCGGACATTGCGAGACAAAAAGCCTATCTCGGCTATAGCGATGCAGGAAGTATTCTGGCCGGAATGTACAAACAAGGCTTTACCAGGCTTGCGCATGGACCCATGCCCGTCGACATCAACCGCAACGGCGGCGCGGCAGCGATAAAACGAGCATTGGCCTATTTGGTGGAGGGTGCCAATGAATCGTTGGAATCATCGGTCTCGTTTACAACGAAAACGGCCGCCTTCAACATTTCAATTTTGAGTCAGCTCATCGGCACGCCGTTTCAGCCTTCCTTATCGGACCATATACTTATGCTCGAAGAAACGTCCGAATACATGTACCGAATAGATCGTTCTTTGTTCCACATTACCAGCAATCCCGACATCAGAGGCGTTGCCGGTATCATGTTGGGTCGGTGTGGCGACATTCCACCAAATGATCCTGAATTCGGTCAAACCGAGGAACAAGTGGCGCAGCATTGGTGCCATGTGGCGGGAATTCAATATCTAGGACGCGCCGACATCGGGCACGATACGGAAAATAAGGTCGTGCCCTTTGGATCTTTGACTGTGAAGTAATCAAGGATAAAAGTGAATGCGCTCTAAATTCCCCAACGCAGACGCCGCTTTAGGGTCCGGTTTTGATAGAATCAAAACCGGACCCTAAGTTATTGTTTTGTCGTGTTTCCGGACGGAAAACCGGTATCCACTTTTCCTGGAAACACTCTAAGTTCATCGGTCCAAGGATTGCCATATGTCATCCCATTGGGCATCCACAATATCAAATGCCTCGGGACAGCCTTCCTCGAGTAGAGTTCGATTATAAGCCGGCCAAGAGGCGGGACCGCCTTCTTCCGGAAATTGCCGCGTCGCATCGATGATAATTTTGCCACCCAAATTCTTATGAGGCAGGCTCGGGTCGGGCAACGTGATCCAGGTTTGCGGAATAATGTTGCTGGCACTCGGCTGCCAGCGGGCCGTCATCGCGTGGAAGATGTCATATGGATTTTGAATATTAATGTCCTTGTCCACAATGACCACCACTTTGGTGGCAGGACCGGCCGCCACATTCTGCCCTGCGATCATGCCTTCGCCCGGACGTTTTTTGTCGATGCTGACAACCACGAACCCGGCCGCTTCGCGGAAAGTGTAGACACCCACAAAGTTCGGAATCACCTTTTTGTATCTGTTGTGATAACTCGCTATGATCGGCGCGCGCAGCATGTCGAATGTCGTGCCGGTAAAAGAATTCTGAAGCCACGGCTGGTGGCGATGGGTAATTGCTTTGATATTGATATAAAAATTATTCTTGGTGCCTGACCCGAGATAGCCGTACATTTCGCCATAAGGCCCTTCGTCTTCGAAATCATCAAGAGGGATCTCACCCTCGATAATCATTTCGGACTGCGCCGGTACCATAATATCGCTGGTCTCGCATTTGACGATGTCGATCGGTTTGCCTTTGACACCGCCGGCAATTTCCAACTCGTCTTCGCCAAAAAGCGCCATTCGTGTGGTGCTTACCGACCAAATGATCGGGTCGACGC
The DNA here is from genome assembly GCA_004356335.1 of Alphaproteobacteria bacterium. Taxonomy (GTDB): domain Bacteria; phylum Pseudomonadota; class Alphaproteobacteria; order SMXP01; family SMXP01; genus SMXP01. The sequence goes on from SMXP01000096.1 coordinate 8,035, forward strand.
CCAGCGCGATGGCCACCTTGGCTCGTTTCTCGCCCTTTGCCTTCATGTCCAGCAGCATGCGCCGCCCATCGTGGCCGGGAGAAGGATTCATGCTGATTTTGTTTTTGCCCTTCACCTGGCAGCGATAGGTACCCACATTGCGGCCATGCTCCGGATGCTCGATCACCACCGCCGTCATGTTGATGTAGCGCCCGGCATCGGCCGGCAAATTCTGAAACCAGGGATATTTCAAGATGTCCACGTCATCGCCTGAGATAATAACCTCCTTACACGGAGCGGTGGACGCCTCCACGGTGCGCGGCGCCTCTTTCATCCACGCGCCGGTGCTGTCCATGCGTGACAAAAGCTTATCCATCACTCGAGGGAACATGACTTCCTGGTCCTCGACAATGTCGTCAAGGCCATAGATCATGGCTTCGATGTCCCAGCCCGCATAGGGGTTACACAAGACGGGCCCGTCAAGCCATTCTCCGCCAATCTTCACCCTTTCCACCATGAAAGCAGGTGCCTTGTCGTGGCCCACTTTTTCAATGAGACGGTAGGCGAAGGCTGAGGCGGCATATTTGTCCTGATCCATCTCCTTAATGCGCAGGAGCCGCCCGCGGGCCTCCAGAGCCGCCACATAATCCCGCAAAGAGTCGAACGGGCCGGTGGACTGAACATTCTTTGCTTCGGACATCAAAAAACTCCTTTAGGTGGCCGGCGATAGGGGCGCCAGGGAGAAAGAGGCGGAACTATGCCGAATTGCCGCAACCAACGCAATCGAGGGAAATCTTTGAAGTTCACGCCGTGGTGCCAAGTCAATATGACCCACCGGCAATCCTTTAGCGAACAGCGTTACAGCTCGATCGCTCAGGTTATCATGGAAACCATTAGAGCATTTTCGAGTGAAGTGGACACCGGTTCGCGTTAAGAAAATGCGACCAAACAAGGACTTAGAGCGTTTTCGGACGGAAAACCGGGTCCACCCCGGCCTTCGCCGGGACATGCTTTTCCTGAATGCACTCTAGGGTCCTTCC
>SMXP01000097.1 GCA_004356335.1 Alphaproteobacteria bacterium
GATGGCCCATCCGTTAATCTTGATATCGGATTGTTTCAGGCTGAGCTTTTCGCCCGCCGCCACCCGTATCATCTGTTCCACCAGGTCGATGCCGGTAACCAATTCCGTGACCGGATGCTCCACTTGAATCCGCGTATTCATTTCAAGGAAGAAGAAATTCTTGTTCTTATCGACGATGAATTCCACCGTGCCGGCAGATTCGTAATTGACGGCTCGAGCCAAGACGATGGCTTGTTCGCCCATCGCTTTGCGCATTTTCTTATCGACAAAAGGGCTCGGCGCCTCCTCGATGATTTTTTGATTGCGCCGCTGAATCGAACATTCCCGCTCGCCAAGATGGATGATATTGCCGTGTTTGTCGCCCAGAATTTGAATCTCTATGTGGCGCGGCTCGACGATATATTTTTCAATAAAGACCCGGTCATCGCCGAACGAAGATCGGGCTTCGTTCCTGGCCGAGTCGAATCCCAAGGCGACATCGTCGTCATTATGGGCAATGCGCATGCCTTTGCCGCCGCCGCCCGCCGATGCCTTGATCATGACCGGATACCCGACATCTTTGGCAATCTTAATGGCTTCGTCAGTATCGGCGATGGTGCTCAAATGTCCCGGCACCGTATTCACCTTGGCGTCGCGGGCAAACTTTTTCGACTCGATCTTGTCACCCATGACGCGGATGGCTGCCACATTGGGTCCGATGAAAGCAATGCCTTGCGCTGCCAAAGCCTCGGCAAAGCCGGCATTTTCCGAAAGAAACCCGTAGCCCGGATGAACCGCCTCCGCGCCGCTATCCTGGGCCGCCTCGATGATTTTCTCGGCGACTAAATAGGATTCGGAAACCGGCGGTGGACCCAGCAAGACAGCTTCGTCGGCCAACTCCACATGAAGCGCGTCGGCATCGGCTTCGGAATATACGGCAATTGTTGCGATACCCATTTGCCTGGCCGTTTTAATGATCCGGCAGGCAATCTCTCCGCGGTTGGCTATGAGAATTTTTTTGAACATAGGCAAATGCCCACAAGTCCTAATTTTGTTCTTTGCAAGGTTAACCCGCCTGAGGACCTTTCATTCGACCCCCCGTTTTAGGTGTGACGAATCTACAGTGGAATGTTGCCGTGTTTGCGCCACGGGCGTTCGACCTGTTTGGTGCGCAATATTCTGAGAGCACCGGCCACACGCTTGCGGGTCGAATGAGGCATAATCACGTCGTCGATATAGCCCCGCTGAGCTGCAATGAAGGGGTTGGCGAAGCGATCTTCATATTCTTTAGTGCGCGCGGCAATTTTTTTCTCGTCTCCCATATCTGACCGGAAGATGATTTCCACCGCGCCTTTGGCCCCCATCACGGCAATCTGGGCCGTCGGCCAGGCATAATTGATGTCCGCGCGAATATGCTTCGACGCCATCACGTCATAGGCCCCGCCATACGCCTTCCGTGTAATGATGGTGACGAGCGGCACCGTCGCTTCGGAATAGGCATAGAGCAACTTCGCTCCGTGTTTAATCAGCCCGCCATATTCCTGGTCGGTGCCCGGCAAAAAGCCCGGCACATCGACAAAGGTCACGATCGGAATATTGAAGCTGTCGCAGAATCGCACAAAGCGCGCCGCTTTGCGGCTGGCATTGGAATCGAGGACGCCAGCAAGAACCATAGGCTGATTGGCGACAAATCCCACCGTGCGACCTTCTATGCGGCCAAATCCGGTAATAATGTTTCGGGCGAACGCCTCCTGAATCTCGAAGAAGTCCGTCTCATCCACAACTTTTCGAATAACTTCATGCATATCGTACGGCTTGCTGGAATGAGCCGGAACCAACGTATCAAGAGAGTGATCAAGACGCTGCGCATCGTCATGGAACGGACGAACGGGAAGCTCACTTCGATTGCTCAAGGGCAAAAAATCAATAAGACGCCGCACCTGTATCAGCGCTTCCATGTCATTGTCATAGGCGCCGTCGGCGATGGATGACTTGGTGGTATGAACCTTGGCCCCACCCAATTGTTCAGCGGTGACATCTTCTTGCGTCACTGTCTTTACGACATCCGGTCCGGTGACAAACATGTAGGAAGTGTCGCTCACCATGAAGATGAAATCGGTAATTGCGGGTGAATAAACATCACCGCCGGCGCAAGGTCCCATAATCATGGAGATTTGCGGAATAACGCCCGACGCCTGGGTATTGCGCCAAAAGATTTCGGCAAACCCGCCCAATGACGCCACACCTTCTTGAATGCGCGCACCGCCCGAATCGTAAAGGCCGATAACCGGTGCCCCCACATTCATGGCCATATCGTAGATTTTGCAAACTTTCTCGGCATGAGCTTGCGACAGAGAGCCGCCGAACACGGTGAAGTCTTTGGCGAAAACGTAGACAACGCGCCCATTGATCGTTCCCCATCCGGTCACCACACCGTCGCCGGGGATTTTTTGATCCGCCATGCCGAACTCGGTAATCCGATGTTCGACAAACATGTCAATTTCCTCAAACGAGCCTTCGTCGAGCAAAATGTCGAGCCGTTCTCTGGCGGTCAATTTGCCGCGGGCGTGCTGGATGTCGATACGCTTTTGTCCACCACCTAGGCGCGCTTGCTCGCGCTTCAATTCTAGCTGATGAAGAATATCCTTCATCGAATATCGATCCCGGTTTGCGTGGAGAATCGCGTCTTTAAGACCCTAGATTGGACGCGAAAATGGCCGGAAATGACATACCCCAGATCGCTGGACTTGCCAATGCCGTTGTGGCGGATGAGCCCCTGGTGCCGGCTTGGGCGACGAAAGCGCAGTCAGGAAAAGCGGGATCGGTTGCTTGTGCCCCTGATTAAAAGTCAAGCAAAGGCCCAAGACACATATTATCCCGAGGAAGGTGATCGGAAATTAAAGGTAACGCCTCGTCGCCTAAATCCTCATTGGCGAAACCCCAAAGGGCACCGGAAAGTCCTTTCCGGATATCCATGGTGATGGGTTCGATAGAGAGACGATCCAACGAACCACGCACGCGCAGATCCTTGGCCTCGGACAATGCCAAAGGATCCTTCGGCCGAGGCCAAAGAGTGAAATCAACCTGAGCAGTTGTCAAATCGGCGGTGCCGGTACCCGTCAAAATCAGCTCCGGCGTCTCCAGGAAGAAACTACGGCTATGGGCAATTCCGTCCTCGAAATCCATACGATTAATGAAGCAGATCATCTCGAGAACCTTGTTATTGCTTTGCTTCGGCAAGACCAGCGCAGTCAATTCTGCCGGCAAATAATCCGCAATCCACGTTCCTAAGGTGCCGGCACCCGCTACCATATTGGTTTGACCGCGAAGATTATGACCGAACTCGGCAAGCGACTTACCGCGGGTCTGCACAAGAGCCGCAAAGTCCAAATTGAAATCCAAGGCCCTGGACGGCAATCGCTCCGCGCCTATCAAGCCCAGTTCGACCGATTGCGCGCTAACCGACAAGCTCAGCGCGCCGTCATTCAAGGTGTCGTAGAGTAATGAGCCGGAGACCAGCCCACCTGTCGCGAAACGCTGCACCAAAGTGAAATCCATGACGCCCCCGGTCAATGTGAACATCACTTCACCGGCACCGATTAACGTGTCGCCATGGCTGACACGAGCCGCCCTCAAACTGAAAATACCTTCCAACTTGCGTGCCCATTCCAGTGAAAACGGCGTCGTCGTCTCCAGGTCCAGATCGCCCCCATCCAACAATCTGAGCAAACCAAAGGGAGCCAAATCGAACCGATCGCTTTCGAGATAAATCTCGAAATGTGCTTTGTCCCGAATATTGAGACTAAATGATCCGTCAGCGTCACCTTGCCCAATCGTAATTTGTGCACGCCCTTCGAAACCACGCCGGAGGTCACCGGAAATCTCGGCAAATAGTAAAACCGGCTGTCGCCGCGGCAAATGTGTCATACCCAGGGCACCGCCCACGCCACTTAGGTCCGGGCCTATGGCTTGAATCGACAAATCAAGGTCTAAATTCTCAACGTCATGCACATCGCCCGATCCGATCAGAAATGTTGAACCGACGGCACCGACAAAATCGAAAGCGGTGCTGCCGCCCTCGATGAAAGCGAGCGGTTGCGCAACCAACCCGTCAAGAACGAAGGGTTCGTAGGCGCCATGTCCCGCCCATTTGACCCGCAGGCTCTCTCCCTCGAGGCGAAACACCACTTCTTCGACGTGAATCGATAGTCTATTCTTGTGCGCGACATCTTGAATAATAATTTGGGCGTCGCGCAGCATCACCCCGGTTAAGTAGAGTTCGCCATAATATTCCGGAACACGTGCGGTCAAAATTTGTGCTGATTCTATGAGAGCGGAAATCGAGTTCGGCCCTTCGCCGCCATCGGTTAAAATAATTTCCGCGCCCGCCAATGACAGTTCATCGATTTCAGAATAACCCTCGCCCAAAAGAAGCGGCCAAACATTTATGTGAACTTCGGCACGCTCAATTTTAGCGACACGCACATCATTGTCGTCCCAAGTGCGCGGCAACCGAATAACCGAAACATCTTCGGCATAAATACCGGGTCGAAAAATGGGCCCGGCGATGCCAACGGCGCCGTCAATTTTGATGTAAAGACCTGTCGCTTCCAACAGCAAGCGCTCGATTGGTTGCACCCAAAAAGGAAAATCGAGTCTCGTTAAGAGGAAAAACCCCACTCCGATCAAGGCAACGGCAAATACGCCCCGCCGCATCTGACGCCGCAAGAATTCAGCGACCCCCGATGGTCGTCGCTTCAGCCTAGATCTGCCGCGCGGGCTCGGCAGCTCGGCCGCCTGATCCTCAGATGGTCTCGATCCAGGCCAAAACGCCCCCTTAACCCTCCGATCGCGCTTTGCCCACGGGTGTATAATCCGCTGAACGGCCCAAGTTTGCTTGGGTTTTCGCCAAGAAGTTGCCATTTATGCTCGCTTTGGCGGGCCGATGCCTAGAGTGTTTCCAGAAAAAGTGGACCCGGTTTTCCGTCCGGAAACACGATAAAACAACAACTTAGGGTCCGGTTTTGATTCCATCAAAACCGGAAAGACCCTAAGGACCCACATGTCCCC
>SMXP01000098.1 GCA_004356335.1 Alphaproteobacteria bacterium
CCTTTTGTTTTAGCCGTCCCGTGCGTGACATGGCGAGAATTGCGTCGCCAAGCAACGATTTCGTCGCCGCCGTCATGTTTTTTGAGTGTACGCCTGCGGAAACCGAGGGCGTGGAGAATGCTCGCCATGTCGTCGAGCCCGCATCCCATGTGCGACATCATTCGCGCCGTCACGACAAATTCGCCATTGCGCAATTGGACGACCGTATCGGCGGCAGGTGCGGCATGGCAATTCGCCGATAAATCGCTATCCGAATTCGACTCGGCGTCTGTGCCGGTCAAAAGTTTAGGAGGTATGATCGGCCCGACCAAAGGAACAGCTAAGGGTGGCGCGCTGGTCATAACTTTACGTTCTGCGTGCGCTTTTTTTATGAGTCTATAGTTTTCTATTTCCGTACGGATTATTTCAGCCAGACGTTCGACCATGTCAACGCGCACCGCCCGCGCCCCGCAAGGACGATAGCCGCAAGCCGCATAAAACGCCTTGGGCACCTGCTGGTCGAGCGACACGGATACCCGGCCGGGCGGCGGGGGCATCGGGATTGTGAGCTGCCGATCATCCTGCGCAATCTTCCACAGCAAGACCAATGTGTGCGCGGCGGCGGGCTTCAACAGTTTGGGCACGTAGATGCTGAACTCCCCGAAACGCACGCCCAATCTCCGGAGCTGTGCTCGGTCGCTTTGGCTGAGACTGCGAATGTCATCACGGATCCGCGCCCGTTCCAAAAGGCCGAAGTTCTCCACAAGCCGATAGCCGATACCGCGGGCAAGACCGGTCAGTCCGGTTTGTCGTTTGTCGTCGATGGTTTTTCGTAACGCCAAAAGCGGTCCGAGGCGTGTTGCCAAATAATGCTGAAACCAGTCTTGCAAGTTCTTGAGGATGCGCTTCTGGCTTTCCCCAGGCAGTGCTTCGTCGTCCATGAGCTCGATCGGCGGGGACAGCCAATGAGCGCCGGCCTCGATCTGTGCCACCGGTGCATTGCGCCACCACAATTTGCCCGTGTCACTCAGTTGAATAGTGTCATATGGGGCGGCGCTGAGTTCGGTTGCGCGGCCGGCCAGTTCGGATGTGAGGGCACGCGACGCGGCGGCGCGTAGCGCTTTGCCGTGAATGCCTTGGGCGCGCGGATCCGGTACGAAACGAAATCCCATCAAGCGGCCGACATATTCGCCTTCCACCGTCACCTCGCCCTCATGGTCGATTGCGGCCATCAATTCCTCACGGTCGCGCAAGCGCTTCATAAGCACACCGGTGCGCCGGTCGATAAAGCGCTGGGTCAACCGATCGTGCAGGGCATCGGACAGCTTGTCTTCGATCTCACGGGTTCGCTCGCGCCAATCGGCGGCATTCTCGACCCAGCCGGAGCGGTTCGACACGAATGTCCAGGTGCGTATGTGGGAGATGCGATTGGCAATGGTATCGAGATCACCCTCGACGCGGTCCAGGCTTTGCACTTGCTTGGCCAGCCAATCATCGGGAATTTGACCGGCATCGCTCATGAGATAGCCGTAAATGGCGGACAAAATCCGCGCATGTTCGTCGCTCATGACCTTGCGGAAGTCAGGTATCACGCACACATCCCATAATATTCTGATCGCTGCAGGCGATGTTGCCATGCGTGTCACGTCCGGCTGGCTTGCCAAAGTTCTAAGAGCCAGTAAATCCGTAGACGGACGGGTGCGAACCAAACCGGGATGAGGGGCATATTTTTCAAGGGTCGCTATCAGGTGCTGCAACGAGTCGAAATCGAGCGCATCGTTGCGCCACTGCAAAACCCGTACCGGATCGAACCGGTGATTCTCTATTTGCTCCACCAGATCGCCGTCCATGGCGGCGGCGTCGGCCGTTGTGCCGAAGGTCCCGTCGTTAAGATAGCGCCCGGCCCGGCCGGCAATCTGAGCGGTCTCCGTGGCCTTGAGCGTGCGCACATTGACGCCGTCGAACTTGGTGAGACTGGCAAAGGCGACATGATCCACATCCATATTGAGCCCCATGCCGATGGCGTCGGTCGCCACCATGAAGTCGACATCGCCCGATTGATAAAGAGCGACCTGGGCGTTGCGCGTGCGCGGGCTCAAGGCGCCCATCACCACGGCGGCGCCGCCGCGCTGGCGCCGAATAAGCTCGGCTATGCCGTAAACCGACTCGGCTGAAAACGCGACGATCGCCGTGCGGCGCGGCAAACGGCTGAGCTTTTTCGAGCCGGCATAAGACAGATCGGAAAAGCGTGGCCGCGAAACAAAAGTGGCCTGGGGTATCAGTTGTTTGATCAGGGGCCGCATGGTCTCCGCGCCAAGGAACATGGTCTCATTGAGACCGCGCGCATAAAGCAATCGGTGGGTAAAAATGTGGCCGCGTTCCAAATCCTCCGCCAACTGAATTTCATCTACGGCCAGAAACGAAACCGGGATGTCCATGGGCATGGCCTCGACCGTGCACACGTAATAGTTCGGATGTGAGGGTGCGATTTTTTCTTCGCCGGTAATCAGCGCGACGCTTTGCGCGCCGCGCAATGTGGCGATGCGATCGTAAATTTCGCGGGCGAGCAAACGCAAGGGCAAGCCGATCATGCCGGATTCGTGTCCGAGCATGCGCTCGACGGCCAAATGGGTTTTGCCGGTATTGGTCGGGCCGAGAACCGCGGTAACCGGTCCACTCGCGGCTAAAAGTTTACCCTGCATAGTGCCGCCGAGCTTTACCCGTCCCGCCGCGCTTTGCAAGCATCAGGGGCGTTTGGCTGGCCGATTATACCGCCGCCCAGCCGCGTTAAGAAACATGGTTAACGCGCCCGTTAACAACCGGAACATAGCTGGGACAAAGCATGACCGAATCGCTGACCCGTTAATTTTCCCGCTTCGTTCACGCACAACATATGGTGTTTGCCCCTATCCCCTGCACAATGCCCAACGGACGCGCGGGGCTGGGCATGGCAGCTATGACGGCCCTGCGGGGCTGGTTTGACCCGGTCAGAGGCTTCCGTCATATTTCCCGAGATTGAGGACTTCCGCTGCGGCAGGCCGCCGCGGGCAAGAAAGTTATGCTATGGCGAAAGATGAAAAGACCGAGAAGGAATGGCGTGCGCTCGCCGAAAAACAATTGAACGGGCGGCCGCCCGACTCGCTTGTTTGGCAGACGCCGGAAGGCATTGCGGTCAAGCCGCTCTATACCGCCGAGGATTTGGCGGCGCTCGAGCACGTCAATAATCTGCCCGGTTTTGCGCCCTATATTCGGGGCGTCCAAGCGACCATGTATGCTGGCCGGCCTTGGACCATCCGGCAATATGCCGGTTTCTCGACGGCGCAAGACTCGAACGCCTTTTACCGGCGCAATCTGGCGGGCGGCCAGAAGGGATTGTCGGTCGCGTTCGATCTGGCAACCCACCGGGGTTACGATTCCGATCATCCGCGTGTGGTGGGCGATGTCGGCAAGGCAGGCGTCGCCATCGATTCCGTCGAGGATATGAAAATCCTGTTCGACGGGATTCCGTTGGACGAAATGTCCGTGTCCATGACCATGAATGGCGCGGTCATCCCGACCATGGCCAATTACATTGTGGCCGCCGAAGAACAAGGGGTCGAACAGGCGCAGCTTTCCGGCACCATCCAGAACGACGTTCTTAAAGAATTCATGGTACGGAATACCTATATTTATCCACCGGAACCGTCTATGCGCATCGTAGCCGATGTCATCGGTTATTGTTCCCGGCACATGCCCCGTTTTAATTCGGTGTCGATTTCCGGCTATCACATGCAGGAAGCGGGCGCGACACAAGTGCAAGAGCTGGCTTATACGTTGGCTGACGGCAAAGAATATGTGCGCATCGCACTGGCCGCCGGGCTTAACATCGATGACTTTGCGCCTAGACTGTCGTTCTTTTTTGCCATCGGCATGAACTTCTTTATGGAAGTGGCCAAGCTGCGTGCCGCCCGAATGTTGTGGGCGCGGATCATGTCGGAGTTTGGTCCTAAAGATCCCAAATCGTCCATGCTCCGAACTCATTGCCAAACATCAGGCGTGTCGCTGACCGCGCAGGATCCCTACAACAATGTGGTGCGCACGGCCTATGAGGCGATGGCGGCTGTTTTGGGTGGCACCCAAAGCTTGCATACCAATGCGTTTGACGAGGCCATTGCTCTGCCGACCGATTTTTCCGCTCGAATTGCCCGTAACACGCAACTCATTCTGCAACATGAAACGGGTATTACGAATGTTGTGGATCCCTTGGGTGGTTCCTATTACGTGGAATCATTGACCGACGCGATCGCTCGTGAGGCTTGGAAACTCATTGAAGAAGTGGACGAGATGGGTGGCATGACGAAGGCCGTGGCGGCCGGCCTGCCCAAACTTAAAATTGAAGAATCGGCGGCGCGGCGACAGGCGCACATCGACCGCGGGGAGGAAGTGATCGTCGGCGTCAATAAGTATCCGCCCGATACCAAAGAACCAATCGATATCCTTGAGATCGACAACACAAACGTTCGCGACCAACAAATTGCCCGGCTCAACGACATGCGAAAATCCCGCGATGAGGCGCGCTGTCGCGCCGCGCTGGACGCTTTAACCAAAGGCGCGGAAGGTGACGCCAATCTGTTGGAATTGGCCATCGAGGCGTCGCGTGCCCGAGCTTCGCTGGGAGAGATTTCCATGGCGATGGAAAAAGTATTTGGCCGGCACCAAGCGGAAATCCGATCCGTTGCCGGGGTCTACGGGGCGGCCTATGAAGGCGATGCGGAGTTCACCGAGATTCGGTCGCAAGTCGAACGATTTGCTACGGCCGAAGGTCGCCGGCCGCGCCTCATGGTGGTCAAGTTGGGTCAGGATGGTCACGACCGGGGTGCCAAGGTGATCGCCACGGCGTTCGCCGATCTCGGTTTCGATGTGGATGTGGGGCCGTTGTTTCAAACGCCGGACGAGGCGGCGCGCGCCGCCGTCGATTCGGACGTGCATGTGATCGGCGTGTCCAGCCAAGCCGCCGGCCATAAGACATTGGTGCCCCAATTGGCCGAAGCCCTGAAAGAACTTGGTGCGGAAGATATCTTGATCGTCTGCGGCGGCGTCATTCCCGAACAGGATTACGACTATCTCTATAAATCGGGCGCCTCGGCCATATTCGGTCCGGGGACGAAGATCCTCGAAGCGGCCAAGGACGTCATCCGCTTGATTCGCGAAAAAAGAAAAGCGGCGGCATAAAATTTGTCATTGTTTCGGATCGGCGCCAATGGTAAAGCGCGTGACCCGCGCCACCAGCGCACCAAAATCGGTGCGTACCGATAGGCGTAGCGGAAGGACATAATTGCCGCCGTCAATGCGCGCCATGCGCACACGCATCTCAGGCCAGGAAAAATCAGAACGACGCGGCTTTGGGAAGCCGGCAACGCTTTCGACCATCATGTCGCATAAATATCCGGGACCTGCATATGGCTGATCTCTTTTGGCGCGGATGCGGATATCTCTGACATGGTCGAACAGAATGTTATAGCGATATATGCCGTCGAATATAGGCACGTGCCGACCGCACGGAGCTTCGTCGTCGGCATCCGTTCCGACAATCACATAAAGCAAGGCGCTCAATGGATCTAAGGTCGCGCGCTGTTGCTCTTCAGGCACCGGGTAGCGGGCATCAAAAGGCGGATCCGATTCGAAATTGGTTGGTCCTAAGGAATCGAAGATCAGAAGAGATGACAGGTTCTCTTCTTCCGACCGGTAGCGGGATATGAAAAGGCGAGGGCTGACCTTGCGCTGATCGAACACCCCCTCGGACATGGTGGTGTAATGGGAATCGATTACATATTCGATAATGCCTTGTGTGCTCAAAACCGCGTCTATTTCATATCCTTGTTGGTTCTAGGTCGCATTCACTTCAATGGCACCTATTTGAAGACCGCCGAAGTAAATTTCAACAAACCAATCGAGGGCTGTTTGCTCTTGAGGCGGAGAATTAACAATGTGCGGCGCCGGTTCGGCGGTTTCGCCACGGGCCGGTAAGAGTCCGATCGTTGTGACGGTTAAGGCGGCAACAAGCATGCCGGATAACGATCTTATGGTTCGCCAATGGATCGTATGGTTCATAACAAACGGCTCCAAGTTCCCAAGGTTATTTGATTTTGCCAGAAAAACCCGCCAGTGTCGCGCCATGTCGAAACCCACAGCCAAAGCGAAAACCACCGCCTCTGACGTTACGGATGTGGCGCAACTTGCCGCCGGCGTGCGAGCGGGTGAGCGGCGCGCGCTGGCCAAGGCGATTACCCTGGTCGAATCGGAGCGTGCCGATCAACAGGACGCGGCCGAGGCTTTGGTTGGGGAATTGTTGTGCGACACGGGCCATGCGGTGCGGCTTGGTTTGTCCGGCGCGCCGGGTGTCGGCAAGTCGACCTTTATTGAAGCGTTCGGGCTTCATCTGACCGGTCAAGGCCACAAAGTTGCCGTGCTTGCGGTCGATCCGTCGTCGAGCCGGTCGGGCGGTTCCATTTTGGGCGATAAGACACGTATGGAGCGGCTCGCCCGCGACAATAATGCCTTTATCCGGCCGTCTCCGGCCGGCGAAACCTTGGGCGGTGTCGCGCGCCGGACCCGGGAGGCGATGCTGGTGGTCGAGGCCGCGGGCTTTGACGTGGTGTTGGTCGAGACTGTCGGCGTGGGCCAATCTGAGACGGCGGTTGCCGATATGGTCGATATGTTTGCCTTGATATTGGCGCCCGGCGCCGGTGACGAGCTTCAGGGCATCAAGCGCGGTATTATGGAGCTTGCCGATATCGTGATCGTCAATAAGGCGGATGGCGAGTGGGCGGACGCCGCGCAACGCGCCGCGGCGGACTATTCCGGTGCGCTTCAGCTGCTACGCCCGAAATACAACAATTGGACAGCGCAGGTGCGGCTTGTTTCGTCCCTTTTGGGCACCGGGATGGCGGATATTTGGCACGATGTGGAAGCCTTCTATGAAGCGTTCAGGGAATCCGGTGAATTCGATCGCCGGCGGGCGGACCAGGCGCGGGCCTGGATGTGGACGGAAATCCGCGCGGGGTTGCTCGGCACGTTGAGATCTCATAGCGACGCCATGGCGCTGGCCGATCGATTGGAGGGGCAAGTTCTGACCGGCGCATTGAGCCCTAGTGCCGCTGGGCGCCAGGTGCTTGACGCGTTTCAGCACAACCCAAAACCCCGCTAAGGCAGGGGCCTTGCCCTTGACCCTGACGGTCCGGGGCTCTATAGGTTCGCCGCCTTCTGGGCCGTTCGATATGGTTTCAGCCAGGCGATTAATGGGAGCTAAGATATGTCGCGCCGCTGCGAGTTGACCGGGAAGAGCGTGATGACCGGTAATAATGTGAGCCATTCTCATAGGAAGACGCGGCGCCGCTTTTTGCCCAATTTATGCAGGGTGACCCTTGCCAGCGATTGCCTTGGTCGCGAATTTCGGTTCCGCATCAGCGCCAACGCCTTGCGTTCGATCGATCGTATAGGGGGCCTGGACGCCTTCTTGTTAAAGGCGAAAGATGAAAAGTTGTCTTTGAAAGCGCAACGTATCAAGCGTGCAGTCAAGAAAAGCCTCGCTCCGGCCACACCGGCATAGCCTGACCGCCATGGATTTATCCAGGAACGCCGCCTGTCCGGTTGCGTGAACCGGCCGTTACCGACTAAAATGGTCGGCGGGGGATGTCGGGTTCGGCTTGCATCATTAACCAAAAAAAAGCGACCGGCGGCCGTTTGGCCACGGATTTGCACGTTGGAGATGCGCCAGCCTTTCGTCTGGAGATAACAAATCCACGGTGGCGGACCTGGAGTACGTTCACAAAAGATGGAATTCATGACGCAAGAAGCAACGGAATTTTTTGCATCTCAAGCACCCAAAGGCCCCAATGCGCTGGTGCGCGCGATGCGGGCCTTGATCCGCATGATCATCCCGGTTCTGGCTCTTATGGGGGTTTTTATTTGGGCCGATTTTGGTGTCGGTCAGCCCATAACCTTGTTCGACGGACTGTTTTTGGCCAACCAGCCGCAACTTCAGCCCAGCCAATGGCTGACCAATGGACACTTTTTAGTGGCCCTGACATTTCTGGTTCTCAATCTGACCAATCGTCGTTATGGCGCCGCTTATGCGACGGCCCAGGTAACCCTGGCTTGGCTTATCCTGGGCGGGTTGGTTTATTATTACTTCGTGGTTTCCGAGCAGTCGTTCATGGAACGTCAGTTGCCGTCGGTGCGGATCAGTGTGTCTTTTGTGCTCGCGCTTCTGACGGCACAATATCTCAGCATTTCCATTTTTGATTGGACGCGAGGTCGACCTTGGTGGCGGGCCCCTCTTTATTCGGCAATTTGGGGAACAGCGATTTTCTGCTTTATATTTTATCCGTCCGCGAAATACGGCGTTGACCAACCTTGGATCAGTCAAATGCTCAGCCATTTTGTGTTGATGATCCTGATGTCGTTTTTAATGCTGGTTCCGTATTTCTTGGCCCGGCCTGTGGTCAAGCCGCTTCCCGGATTCGGTGGCGCGTAGCGTGCGGTCCGCCGCCCGAAGCCGAGACGGATCGTCAAGGACCCGGTCAGGCCGGCTCGTTGGCCTTGGACATTGTTGCGGCGACCTGGTCGTCATGAGCCGCATTGCGCCGGTCGTAAGAGCGCCCTAGGGAGACGGCGACGAGGGACCATAGGGCCGCAGCGGCCGCGGCCACGGCTGCAATACCGGCAAAGCCATAACCTAAGCCTTGACTGAGGCCGGTAATCATCCAGGCGCTTGTCATGTCGCCGCCACGATAGACCACCGTGTCAATCACATTCTTTGCCTTGTACTTGCTTTCGGGATCGACAATCGTGAACAGCATTTCGCGGCCGGGCCGTGTGATGGCGTAATTACCGGCGCGTCGTGCAATCTGCAATCCGATGAGAACCGGCAAGAGTGGTATAAGAGCCAAGGTCATAAAACCGCCGATCATCAGCAGGGGGATAATTGCCAAGGTGCCGACAAGCCCGAAGCGGGCGGTAAGCCTACTGGTGCCGAAAAGCTGAGTCGCGCCGGCAAGAATATTCACCGCGAGATCAATACCGGCCCAAATCTGAGTTCTTGTGTCCGGATCCACGTCGACCATCATGTTCTTCAGTTGGAAGTACACCACCGTGTTCATAAAGGTATATACGATGATGAATAAACCGATACCCAACAAATAAGGTGACTTAAAAAACAGCGCAAATCCGGAAAAAGGATTGCCGCCCATCGGCCGCTCAAGATTTTGAATGGCTCTATTGGCATGGGCTGCCGGATCATTCTCCCTGATCTTGATCAACATTCGAATGAAGATGATCGGCACGGCAATGAGGACGGCCGAAATCGGCAACAGATTGAAACTTCCAACTTGCTCCGCAAGGAAGACCGTGATCGCCGGTCCGACTATGGCGCCGCCGCTGGCTCCTGCGGCAATGAATCCGAATAGTCGTCGGGCTTGATCTTTGCTGTACATGTCCGCCATGAAGCTCCAAAAAACGGAAATGACGAACAGATTGAACACGCTGGCCCAAACATAAAAAACCCGTCCCAACCATTGGCTATCAGGAACAATCTGAACAAACAGAAAGAAGGCCATAATGTTTAATGAAAAGAAGCCATAGACCCATGGTAACAATCGGGACAATCTAATTTTTGTGCAGGCATAGCCATAGGCCGGAACCACGATCAACATCATAAAGAAAGTTGCCGTGTAGAGGGTGCTCAGTTCCGCATCACTGAATTCACTGGACAGGCTGTCCCGGATTGGGCGTAGAATGTAATAGCCGCACATCAATGAAAACACATAGATGAATGAGACCATAACCGCCTTTAATTCGTGTGGCTCGATTTTTGTGGCGATTTGTATCACTCTGACAAAGGCCCCCGGTCTATCAATTGAGTTGTCGTTTTTCGCCATGTTGTCCGTGCTCCGCCCGAAGTATGCGTCACTGTAGCGCTTTGCAGCCGCCAGCAAAGCGGTGAGGAATCAGTCCTATTGTGCAGATCTCGCCCCCCGATTCCCATGATGATGGCTTGCCGCTTGGACGCAACACTCCTTTTTGGCCCCCAAGGGAAAAAGATCTCTTAGAACCACTGGTTGGATGGCCGGTCACTTGAGTCGCAAAAATTTCGCATCCCGGTCTCGAAGACTGTCTGTGGCCGTCACGTTTTGTCGAATTCGTCGGCGCGTCGCCGGATTTCCCCGCTCGAAAAGAGACGCCAACTGTTCCGTCATGGCGCCACCCAGTTGTTCAGCGTCTACAATCGTCACCGCACGTTTATAATACCGTGTTACGTCGTGACCTATGCCAATGGCTATAAGTTCAACCGGCGAAGAGGTTTCGATGTAATCGATAACTTCGCGTAAGTGACGTTCCAAGTAATTTCCGGAATTCACCGATAAGGTCGAATCGTCAACCGGCGCGCCATCGGATATTACCATCAGTACGCGTCGCTCTTCCGGGCGCCCAAGCAGTCGGCGGTGCGCCCATAACAGAGCTTCGCCGTCGATATTTTCTTTGAGCAGACCTTCGCGCATCATGAGGCCGAGATTCTTGCGTGTCCGGCGCCACGGGGCGTCGGCCTTCTTGTAAATAATATGGCGCAAATCGTTGAGCCGGCCGGGATTTGCCGGCTTGCCGTCGGCCAGCCATTTCTCGCGGCTGGCACCGCCCTTCCAGGCCTTGGTGGTAAATCCCAGAATTTCGACTTTGACGCTACAACGCTCTAATGTGCGCGCCAGAATGTCGGCACACATCGACGCCACCGTAATGGGTCGCCCCCGCATGGACCCTGAATTGTCCAACAACAGGGTTACGATTGTGTCGCGAAAATCGGTATCTTTCTCGACCTTGAACGAAAGTGGATAAAGTGGATCCGTAACAACTCGAGTCAGCCGCGCCGAATCGAGCAACCCTTCCTCTTGATCGAATTCCCACCAACGATTCTGCTGCGCCATCAGTTTACGCTGCAAGCGGTTTGCCAATCGTCCGACGGCGCTCTGCAAGGGGCGCAATTGCTGCTCCAAATAACGCCGTAGACGGATGAGCTCTTCTGCGTCGCACAATTCTTCGGCGTTGACGGTTTCATCCTCAGCCTGGGAATAAACGCGGTAGGCAGGCCGATCGCTATCTTCGCCGCGGTAATTTTCCGGGCGCCATGGCTTGTTTCCGTCGGTCAGCTCATCGGTATCGCTGGTACTTGCGGCGTCGTCGGATTTCACCTCGACCGATTCATCATCGTCGCCTGAGTCATCGCCTTCCGGCGCTTCGACTTGTTCGGCGCTGGCACCCTCCGGCTGGTGGGCGTCGCTGGCCATTTCCTCGGGATCTGAATTGCTGTCGGATTCTTGATTGTCGTTGCTGTCACGCGACATTTGATCGGGATCGTCGCCTAATTCATCGGCGAAATCGAGATCGGCAATGAGCTTCCGGGCAACCCGTGCATATTGCGTTTGGTCGTAAATGTGTTCCGACAGAGAATCCAATGTCTCATTTGCTTTTTCTTCAATAAGAGGACGTATTTTTTTGACCAAGCGCCTGGCACTGGGAGGTGGCTTCAATCCGGTCAGGCGTTCCCGCGCAAGAAGTGCCACAATGTCCTCGACCGGCGCCTCTTGACGGTCTTCGATATGCGCCAATCCTTTTTGGGCATAGCGGTGCTCCAGCATGGCGCCCAAATTTTTACGGACCCCCTTCATTGTATTGGCGCCGATGCTTTCGATACGTGCTTGTTCCAACGCAGAGAAAATGGCGCGCGCATTGCTGCCCACCGGCTGGTATCGTTTGTTGGTCTCTTCATCGTGATGGGATAGGCGTAGCGCAAAGGCATCCGCCTGACCTCGAATGCGGGCAACTTCTTCCGAATCAAGATCACGTGAGGGTAACGGCAAACGTATTTCCGTACCCTGGATGGTCGGCGGATCGGTGCTGAAAGAGACCTCGACTTCCGGATTTTCGGCGAGCGAACGGGTTGCTTGAGTTAAAGCATGTTTGAAGGGGTCAGTCGGGTCATCCCTTCGATACATGGTGAGGGGTGCCCTATGCGATTTTCGCTTGGGTTGTTGCTTCCGGCAGATCTTCCCCAAAGCAACGCTGATAGAACTCGGCTACGGTGCCGCGTTCCAGTTCGTCGCATTTATTGAGGAACGTAAGCCGGAAAGCAAAACTCAGATCGTCGAAGATCTCGGCATTTTCCGCCCAGGTGAGCACGGTTCTGGGGCTCATTACGGTCGAGATGTCCCCGTTCATGAAGGCATTGCGTGTCAGGTCGGCCACGCGAATCATCGACGCCAGGATTTCGCGTCCCTTCTTTGAGTCGTAAGAGCGGCATTTCGCCAGAACAATGGCGTGCTCTTTGTCATGAGGCAGGTAGTTCAACGTCGTGACGATACTCCACCGATCCATTTGCCCCTGGTTGATTTGCTGAGTGCCGTGATAGAGTCCCGTCGTGTCACCCAGGCCAATGGTATTTGTCGTTGATAACAATCGGAATGAAGGATGTGGACGGATGATCTTGTTTTGATCCAGCAAGGTCAGTTTGCCTTGCGCTTCCAATACGCGCTGGATCACGAACATCACATCGGGGCGTCCCGCATCATATTCGTCGAACACCAGCGCCACAGCATTTTGCAGACACCAGGGCAACAGTCCTTCACGGAACTCGGTCACTTGTTTGCCGTCTTTCAGGACGATGGCGTCTTTGCCAATAAGATCTATGCGGCTGATATGGCTGTCTAAATTAATCCGGACGCAAGGCCAGTTCAGTCGGGCGGCGACCTGTTCAATGTGAGTTGATTTGCCGGTGCCGTGATAGCCTTGAATCATAACGCGGCGGTTGAACTTGAAACCGGCGAGAATCGCGAGTGTGGTTTCCTTATCAAATTGATAGGTATCGTCAAACTCCGGCACATGTTCGCGGGACGTCGAATAAGCAGGTACTTCCATATCGGTGTCGATTTTGAAGACTTCTCTAGCCGAAATGCTGGTGTCAGGAAGATGTAACTCATCCTCTCCAGCAACCATCTTATTCATTCACTCATTCCTCGAGCAGATTGCCGCGGCAACACGTCTTGGGCCCCTGGATGGCGGCCACAGACACCTATTGGCGCGGGATAATGCCCAGCCTTCGCCCCAAATCGCAAGAGGCCCGCCCCTGAGCTTGGGCATGATAACGGCCCTCGACCGGTCGCCCAGTTAAGCTGGCTATCGGGCCGGAGCGGGCTGTTCCTTACCAATAGCGGAGGATTCGAGGATTTGATAAGCGCGGATGACGCTCCTCAGCCGCTCTACGGCGGCCGTATCACCGCCATTGGCATCCGGATGATACCGCTTTACCAGCTCCTTATATCTAGCCTTTATTTGGTCTCTGGTTGCTGATTTTTCCAGATCCAACGTTTGCAAGGCCCTCACTTGGCTGCGTGTAAGGGCGCGGACGGGCTTTTGTCTCAAAGGCTGTTGGGTGCCCCCAATCTCGCCAAATAGTCGGAAAAAATCCTGGAATTTAGGCCCGGCGGTCTTATTAAAACCAGCCGCTGCGGCACTAGCGCGCATCGCTCTCGACCATTTTTGGCTGTTTGACCCGTCTCGCATCTGCCAAGTGGGTCTGTGACCGGTCAAATTGCCTTCAACGAAGCGTCTGACTTCGGAATCGCTCATGTCCTGGAAAAAATCCCAGGATTTGTTGAATGCCCGGACGTGATCGAGACAAAACCATTGGAAATCGCTGGAATCCGATGCTTTTGGCGCACGATGAGGGGCGTTGTTCTGACATCCGGGCCAGGCACACTCATGGGTCTCCCGCTCCACACGGCTTTCCCGCGGCGGTTTAACGCGAATGTCGAGGCCCAAAGGAGGGCGATATGTGTAACTGCCTGACATGACTAAAAGTATGGTAGGCGCGTGGCCTTATGACAAGGAAAGGCTCTGCTTGACATTTGCGAATTCCCCGTCGCAGATGATGCCGCGCGATCATGAAGGATCTGCTAAGACCTCTTTGCCATGACAATTGCCCAACGCATCGAAACCAAGCTCACCGAGGCTTTTACCCCTGAAAGCCTTGAAGTTATTGATGAGTCCGATCGTCATAAAGGCCATTCCGGCGCCCGGCCCGAAGGCGAGACACATTTTCGCATCGTCATGGTCTCGACGGCCTTTGAGGGAATGGGCCGCATCGCCCGCCAGCGAATGGTTAACAAAACGCTCAAAGCCGAACTCGATGGTCCGGTCCATGCGTTATCCATGCGCGCACTGACGCCGGCGGAGGTTCAGGCGGCGGATTAGGGCCGCGCGGTTCAATTTCCTGCCGCCCACCACATTTTCCGTATAGTGATCGAGCGGCAGCGCCGACGTAGCCGAACCTTATGATTGAGCCGCCCCGACTACTTTGCGCGGGGGTAAAATACGAAGCGCCGTAATTTGGTTGCGATTCTTGCGCAAGACTTCGAATCGATATCCGTAATAGCTGAACATTTGGCTCGGCTCGGGAATGGTCTGTGCTTCGTGGATCACCAGACCGGCAATGGTGACGGCCTCGTCATCCGGCAAATCCCAATCCATCGCCCGGTTGAGATCCCGGATGGTGACGTCGCCATCCACATAGACGGTGCCATTGGGCGCCGGCCGCACGCCGCTGACGCTTATATCGTGCTCATCGGAGATTTCGCCGACAATCTCCTCGAGAATATCTTCCAAGGTGACCAGACCCATCAGGGTGCCATATTCGTCCACCACCACAGAGAAGTGCTTGCGCTCCTTACGAAATGCATTGAGCTGTTCGAACAAATTGGTTGTTTCCGGCACGAACCACGGCTTGATCAAGAGCTCCTTAATATCAAGATTCTCGATGTCGTTGTGTCGAGCGTTCATGGCGCGCAGAAGATCCTTTGCGTGGAGAATGCCGACGATGTTTTCCGTATTTTCCTGCCAAAACGGGATGCGCGTATAGGGGCTCTGGAGCATCTGGTCTACGATCACGTCGACCGGTAGGTCGATGTTGATCATCATCATGTTTTTGCGGTGGACCATGACATCATCAACCGACATATCGCGCAGATCCAGAATGGCGCCGAGCATATCGCTTTCTCTTTTGATAACGGCGCCCTCGGTCTGATGAAGTTCTATGGTGCCGCGAATCTCTTCGTGAGCCGATAGAATTGATTGAGTATCGTCGATGCTAATGCCCCATGCCTTCAATGTTCGACGTACGATCCATTGAACCGCGGAAACCACGGGGGCAAAAACCGAGACGATCAATTTAATGGGCTTGGCCACGGACATGGCGACCTTGTCCGGATTGGAAAGGGCATAAGTTTTAGGCAGGACTTCGGCGAAGATGAGCACCAGAAAAGTCATGACCAGCGTGGCATAGACCACACCGGCTTGTCCGAAAAAGGCAATGAACAGGCTGGTCGCTAATGCCGACGCTAAAATGTTGACCAGATTATTGCCCAGGAGAATGGCGCCGATCAGCCGTTCGCGATCGTTAATCAGCTGGTTGACGACCAATGCCCGTTTGACGCCGTCTTTTTCGAGGCGAAACAGGCGTGCCCTCGACGCTGCCGTCAGTGCCGTTTCCGACCCGGAAAAGAAGCCCGAAAGGAACAATAATACGAGAACGGCAACAGAGATAAGAAATGCTTTCAGCATCACGTCTTCGGACCCATTCGCTGCAAAAAGGTTTCAAGTGTTTGCCGGGATATGTCGCGCTTAATAACGGCCTGTCCTATGCCCCGTGCAAGTACCAATATCGTCTGACCGTCGACCACTTTCTTGTCCTGGGCCATGTGTCGAAGCAGCTCGTCAGTGCCAACAAGATTACCGGGAATATCCGAAATGCTGGTTAACATTTGCATATTCGTCAAATGGTGCTTGACGCGTGCGGCATCCTCCTCAGGACAAAGACCCAGCTCTTGAGACAGCGCAAAAGCGAGACAAAGACCAATCGACACGGCTTCCCCGTGAACCAGCCGGTCGCTGTAACCGGTTGCCGCCTCTAGGGCATGGCCGAAAGTATGCCCAAGATTGAGCACTGCACGTTTGCCCGATTCGCGCTCGTCTTCGGCCACGATGGCCGCTTTGGCCCGGCAGGATTTGACCACCGCATAGATCCGCTTATCGGCGTTTCCTGAGAGAATTTGCGCGCCGTTGCCTTCAAGCCACTCAAAAAACGCTTTGTCTTGGATGAGTGCGCATTTCACGATCTCCGCGTAACCCGCCGCCAGTTCCCGTGCAGGCAAGGTTGCAAGCAGGTCGGTGTCGCTAATGACAATGCGAGGTTGGTGAAAGGCGCCGACCAAATTCTTTCCCTGTTTGGTGTTGATGCCCGTCTTTCCGCCTACGGAGGAATCGACCTGAGCCAGCAATGTGGTCGGGATTTGAGCAAAATGGATTCCCCGTCTGAGAATCGCTGCGGCAAATCCGGTCAAATCGCCAATAACACCGCCGCCGAATGCGATGATGGTATCGTCTCGTTCAACACCTGTTTTAAGCAGGGTTTCCAGTAGTGCTTCCAATTGCGCGAATGTCTTGGTTTGCTCACCGGGCTCCAAGACAATCGTATGGTAGGAGATGTTGGTGTCTTCCAAGCTTTTTTCGAGTGTTTTTAAATGAAGATCGGCGACATGCCGGTCGGTGACGACGACTGTGCGAGGTCGCTTCAAAAGCGGTTGGAGATGCCCGCCCGCATCGGCAAGGAGTCCCGATCCCACAAGGATATCGTAGGAGCGAGGTTCTAGGTCCACATGGACGCTTTGGTAGGGCTTAAAGGTCACGATTGAGATTTAGAATAATAGTCGGTCAATTCTTTGATGATATTGCGCACGACTGTGTTGTGGGGGCCGTCCACGCTGTCGATGATTATATCGGCTTTCTGGTAAATCGGATAGCGCTCCGCCATGAGTGCCATCATGATTTCCTTGGGGTCGCCCGCCCTCAACAAGGGTCGCGTGTCTCTCTTTTGGACACGTGTCAACAATAGTTCAAGATCCGCCCTCAGCCAAATAGAGACCGCTTTTTTCTTGATCAGCTGACGTGTGGCCGAATCAATAAAAGCGCCGCCGCCGGTCGCCAGCACATGGGGCGCTTCTTTGAGCAATCGGGCCACGACTTGCCGCTCGCCGCGGCGGAATTCAGGCTCGCCATGACGCTCGAATATATCGTTCACGCTACATCCGGCGGCGGCCTCGATTTCGGTATCCGCATCGACAAAGACCATATGGAGCGTTTTTGCCAGCCGGCGGCCGATGGTCGTTTTGCCCGCCCCCATCAAGCCGACCAGCACGATGGTGCGTGATTGGAGCCGTTCGTCCATTGCGGGATCGCTCTTTTTGGTGTCCAAATTCATCGGATGCGGCTCATCTCAGCAGTGATAGGGCGGCCTCGCCGTCGATTCATGGCCATAAAATGCCCAAAAAAGGCCGTCTTTGGCTTCAATACTAGAATTTTACTGTTCCTCTACAATGTTTTGTTGTCATTGAGAAAGTAAGCGGACAGGCGCTCGGCAGCGAGCTGTTTGAATTCATCCATCAGAGCCCTTTATGCTAGAGGGTCTCCGGGGTCATTTGGCGCCTAGAGCGTTTCCAAACTTAACAGAATTGCGAAAACGCTCTAAGTCTTTGTTTGGTCGCATTTTCTTAACGTGAACCGGTGTCCACTTCGCTCGAAAATGCTCTAAAGCGGTAGGGGAAGAGAATATTTCAAAATGAAAAGCCTGATTGGTTTGGCTCTGTTGATCGCCTTGTTCCTAGGCGCCGGCATCGCCCTGTACCTGGTCGCCGAGAACATGGAGCCGCCGACCCAGCCTGTGGAAGAAGTCATACCGGATGATAGATTTCCCCAATAAGGCGGCCACCCTATTGGGTCGTCTTCAACTCAGCCGGATCATCGGTATCGGTCTGATACTGGCTGCGGCAGGGCTGAGCGCGTCGGTCTGCGCTCAGGAAAGAGCCGTGACCGGCCCGCCGCGCGGGTTGTCACGCGACAACACCACGGAGCCTGACGGTCAAAACGGCCAAACGCCACCCGCCGTCAGATCCCTCGATGCGCGGCCCGGCACGGCTGAAGGCGGCATTCTAATTGGCACGTTGAGCGGTGTCGATGATGCGGGCCTTGGGTTGCTGTCTATGGCAACGGGCGGCTTTGATCGCGATGTCTGGACCGGCTCGGATCGCCGGGCCCTGGAACTTTTGATTCCCTCACTGCCGGTCGGCGCGCCGTCGGCGACCATGGCTATCTTGACGCGGCGTTTATTGCTTACGGCGGCGCCATTTCCGCCCGGTGTCACCAGCGGCGCCTCGATGCTCAACTTGCGCCTGGAACGTTTGTTCGCGGCGGGCCATGTGGACGACATGCTGCAGCTGGCGGAGCTCAGCCTGGCGACGTCTAAAAATAGCGAGACCGCGCATTATGCCGCCTGGGGATATCTGGTTCGGCGCCAACCTCGAGAGGCATGTGAGATTGCTTCGGAGCTGACCCAGGGTTCGGATCAGCCGAATTGGCTTAAATTGAGGACATTGTGCTTTGCTCTATCCGGTGAGCAAGCGGCGGCGGATCTCACCCTGGGTTTGTGGCGGGAGCAGGATGGGGACGATCCGGTTTTTGCGGCTTTGGCGACCCGCTTAACCACCCAGGCAGAGATCGATATTCCGCCCGGCATCCGTTTGGATCCGGTGCATATGGCGCTTTATGCCGAAACCGGGATAGCGCCCAGCGAAGCGGACCTGATGGCGGCCGATCCGGTGATTTTGGCAGCATTGGCGCACGACGAGCGCTTTGCCGAGGATCTAAGATTGTTTGCCGCACAATGGGCCGAGCATAAAGGCGCTGTTACGGCCACCGAACTGGGCGTCATGTTCGACCGCGTTCAATTCAGCGATGCGGATGTGTCCAATGCTCTGTCCGTCGCCGCAACATTGGCGCCGGCGCGGGCCAGTGCTTTGCTTTATCGAGCGGTCAAATCCTTGACCGTGCCGTCGGCCAGCGCCGAGGTATTGCGCGCGGCGTTTAGCTTGGCCCATGAGCAGGGGCTTTACGTGACCGCCGCGCGGCTTTATTGGCCGGTGGTGCAGGGCCTGCAACCGGCCGAACCTTATGCCGAAATCGCTTCGGATATCGGCCGGCTGGCATTGCTTGCCGGCGAATTCGAACGGGCGCGAGCCTGGTATGATCTGGCGCGGCAAAGTGTCCGTGCCGAGCCAAAAGCGGCCCGTGGTTTGCGGCTGCTTCTGGCCATACCGAACAACGGCTATGAGCTGCCGTGGCGGCCCACCGAATCGGCCAAATGGTTGGCCGATGCGCCGAGCGGGGGTGCTCTTTTTGCCCGCCGGGTCAATGAAATCCTGGCTCTCGAGGTGCTGGGTTATCCGGTGAACAATGAGATCACAACACGATTCTTGGAAGCACCGCCTCACCATACAGGCAACGTACCATCCTCCGTTATTCTGGCGCGGCTGGACACGGCGATCGAGCGCCGACAGGTCGGCGAGATCGTCTTACTTAGTCTCATCGCCCTAGGACCTGCCGGGCCGGGACACGCGACGGTGCCGACTTTGTCGGTTGTTCACCGGGGGCTTAAGCGGATCGGCTTAGATCAAGAGGCACGTCAGATTTTTGTCGAAGCGCTGCTTGATTGGCAATTGGCGACACCCTAGAGCGCATTCACAAAAAGTGTACGCGGTTTTTGGGTTCGAATGCGCGACCAATAACAAATCTAGACCCCCGTTCCCTGATTCAATGAATTGTGAACGGGGGTCTAGAGCCACGACGTATTTGATGCGGGGAGAACGGATTGATCGTTTATCGCGGAACCCATATCGAGATCTTTTTGGAAATGCTCAGTGTCGAGCGCGGCGCCGCCGGCAACACGCTTGATGCGTACCGGCGGGATCTCGAGCACTATCTCTTTTTCTTGTCGACAATCGGGAAAGATGTGTTGCGCACAGAGGCCAACGACATCAGCGAGTATTTGAATAGGCTGGATCAATCGGGCATGACGGCGGCCACCATAGCCCGGAGGCTTTCCGTATTGCGCCAATTTCATAAATTTCTGTATGCAGAGAGTTTGCGCAACGACGATCCGTGTACCTTGATCGGCGCGCCCCGTCGTGCGCGTACTTTACCGCAGACCGTGAGCGAGGAGGAAGTCGCCGATCTTCTTAATGCGACCGCCCGCGATCTGAGCCCCAAGGGCCTTCGCCTGCACTGCCTCATGGAAATTCTTTATGCCACGGGTTTGCGGGTTACGGAACTTGTCGGCTTGCCGCTCTCGGCGGTTATTGGTGATCCACGATTTCTTGTGGTCAAAGGAAAGGGCGGGCGAGAACGCATGGTGCCGCTGGGTGACGCGGCCCGCGCGGCGCTTCGAGATTATCTTTTGGTCCAGCCCGACTTTTTGGAGAAAGTAAGGGATTCCGGGTCAAGAGCTGCGGCAAAATACCTATTTCCCTCGCGCGGCAAGTCGGGTCATTTAACCCGTCATCGATTCGCACAATTGTTGAAAGAGCTCGCCCTTGCGGCCAAAATACCACCGCACAAACTGTCTCCCCATACATTGCGCCATGCCTTTGCCAGCCACCTGTTGGCCCATGGTGCGGATTTGCGTAGCGTGCAACAAATGCTCGGTCATGCGGATATTTCAACCACGCAAATCTACACCCATGTTCTCGAAGAGCGTTTGAAAAAGCTGGTTGTGGAGCATCATCCCTTAAGCCTTGCTCAACGAGATTGACGCCTCAAACAATGGCCGACATTAATTGCAGGGAGGCGTCCAGGGACAGACCATCCCTGCGGCCCGACAGGTAAAGCTGTGTGGCCTGTTCCGGTGTTAACCGAACGACCTTGCAAAAGCCCGTGCTTTGCAATTCCGCTTGCAAGTCGCGGGGAACGAATCGGGTGCGTAAGGGCTCGCCATGGGTATCCGTCTCGCGGCGCGCGCTTGAGACGGATTGGCGACTTTTCTCGTCGAGCAGGGTTTCGTCAAGTAGATAATCAAAAACGATTTGGCTGGGCGGGGGCATATTGGCAATGAAGGCGAACATGCTGAACACGGCGTGTCGCTCAAGGTAATAACTGACACCAAGCCAGGAAAAAAAGGCAGGGGCGGCGGCGTCAAATCCGCCGGCGGTGAGTTTATCCGCAAGAGAATGGCGTTCGAAATCAACGCCGATGTGTCGAAGGTGAGCCGGTATCCCAATTTGTGCCGCTTTTAGCTTTGCCAGTTTCCAGCGTTGTGTGTCCGGATGATCCACCTCGAAAATGCGCAGGTTCTTAACACTTTCTGCACAACGGTAAGCAAACGTATCGAGTCCCGCCCCGAGAATGACAAACTGTTCCATGCCGCGCTTTATGGCTTCGGTTAATTGATCTTCCGTGTAGCGTGCTCTGACAACCATGAAAGTCCGCGCCCGGCGCAGAACCGGTTTTTGTAGAAACTCAAGATCTTCTTGGATGTCCGATTCCGTATTGCCGCCGTAAAGACTCACGGCCAGGGGGTCGGCCAAGATCTTTGGATCGTCGTCAAGCAGTTGATGGGCGGCCCGAAGACGAGCGGTCCGGTCCGCCATGTAACTGGGTTTACCTGATTCCATGTGAGCTAAACCGTCTTTTCCTTCATGGGTTGTGTGGCCGCGGCCAAATTAGCAGACGCTCGATGTCGGCATTATACAGATCCGGAAGGGGCGCCAATCGGCGGCGAAACCGCACTCTGCCGCCAAGATCGTAAACAACGCCTGGCTTGTTGCCCGGGCGTGAGACAATGTTAATGCATGGCAATTAAGGGATTGCCTTGCTTGGATTTGATATGTATCCCAGCTTATCCGAAGACAGATCCTGAGTATCTAGAGTGTTTCCAGGAGTGAAGACCGTCCTTGCCAAGGTCAATCGATCCGGTGGATCGATTGAAGGGATGAACGGGCCCGGTTTTCCGTCCGGAAACACGATAAAACAACAACTTAGGGTCAGGTTTTGATTCCATCAAAA